>JAOPUQ010000346.1 GCA_025963425.1 Modestobacter sp.
CGTCCCTGGACACCCGCCCAGGACTGGCCGGGCCACCGCTCAATCCTGATCCCGCGCCGCGTGCGCGGCAGGAGCCGGGGACCCACACGCTCCCCCGGGGTGAATCGGCCTCCCCGCCGTAGGGCCAGCTTCCGGCCCGAACCCGTCAGCTAACCCGGTCAGCGGTCCAGGAAGAAGGAGTTCCACCCCCATGTCCACGACCCTCGATGCCGCGCGCCCACCGGGTGCCCGACTCCTCCGCACCGCCGGGCCGGGCCGGTTCACCCGCCGGGCACTGACCTGCTGGTCCGCCCTCGCCCTGGCCGTGGCCACCCCGGTCGCGCTGGCCACCCCGGCCTCGGCCGCCGCGCCGGCCTACCTCGGGGCAGTCGGCAACGTCCAGGAGCTCTCCAACCGCACCGGCCAGCCACTGGCCACACACGCCTACGCCCAGTTCAGCAGCCAGGTGCCCGAGGGACGGATGATCACCGTCCGCACGTCGGCCAACTGGCGCCAGGTGGCTGCGGCCGGCCCGGGGTCCGCGCTCTACAACGACATCGTGCGCTGGGCCAGGACGATCAAGGCCCGCCCCAACCCGGTGATGTTCGCCTACCACCACGAGCCGGAGGCGAGCGGCAGCGGTCGGCACGGCACCGCGGCGGACTTCATCGCGGCGTACCGCCGAGTGGTGTCGATCTTCCGCGCCGAGGGCGTGCAGAACGTGGAGTTCACCTGGCAGATGACCGAGTACGCCTTCCGCGTCCCGGCCAGTGACGCACGCTCCGCCGGCCGTTGGTACCCCGGCGACGGCTACGTCGACAACGTCGGCGCCGACGCCTACAACTGGTCGGACTGTGGCCACGGCAAGAACCGTTGGGTGGAGCTGAGCACCATGGCCGACCCGGTCGTCGCCTTCGCCAGGGCACACGGCAAGCGCGCCTCGCTCCCCGAGTTCGCGGCAGACCCGGACAGCCGCCGCGCCCAGTGGCTGCAGAACGCGCACCAGTACCTGGCCGCCCACGCGGGCGAGATCACCGCGGCCTTCTACTTCCACCGCGGGCCCACGAACCCCGCGAACCAGGACTGCTCGTGGGCTCTCACCACACAAACGGAGTTCAAGGCCTACGGGAACATGGCCCGGGACACCAGCCGGTTCCGGCCCTGAGCGGCTGAGCCGCAGCGCCGGCGAGGCGCGGCACCACTGGGCCGGCGCCCTGCCGTGGCCCCCGACGGGGCCGCGGTGGGAGTCGGCTCAGCCGGCGCAGCCGGCGCGGGCGACCGCGCGCCAGGCCTGTTGCGAGGCCCGGTCGGTGAGCCGCCAGTCTCCTTGGTTTCCGGTGCCGTTCCAGTACATCCACATCCGGAACTCCGGATGGCGGCCGATCCAGGCCGCGTCGGCACGGATCGCGGCGGCCCGCTCCCGCTGCTTCACCGGATCGGGCCGATCCCAGGGCTTCCGGGCGTACTGCCCGTACTCGGTGATGAGCAGCGGCTTTCCGGTCGCCGACATGGTCTGGTACCAGTGCTCGAACTCCGGGCTGGTCGTCATCGGCTCGGGGTCGGGGCCGTACCAGTCCAGACCGGCGAAGTCCGCGGCGTCGTCCCCCGGCCACCAGGCCGCCGGGTCGCCCACGTAGTGGCTGGGCTGCGCCGGGTCCCACCAGTAGGCCATGTAGATCGGGCCCCACCGGATCGTCGGGTTGGCTGCCTTCACCACGGCGTAGAGGTGACGCTGCAGCGCCACGAACTGCTCAGCCGTCATGTCGTTCTCCGGCTCGTGGAAGGCGGTGGCGTAGACCCCCGTCCGCGGCACGCTGCGTGCCCAGGCCGTCACCCGGTCGTCGTAGCGCCCGCGGGCGGCGCCCCGGTAGTCGCGGTTCGGCGGCTTCCAGGAGACGAAGGAGCGCAGGCCGGCGGCCGGGTCGTCGGCCGCGGCCGAGTGGTCGAAGTGCTCGGGCAGCGCCGGGTCGAAGCTGCGCCGGATGGTGAGGGGCCCCAGCTGGTCCCGGGCGCCGAGGAAGGCCGCCGTTCCGGTCGGGTCCGCCGGGTGGTCGGGGTCCAGGACCTGCGCACCGACGGCGAGGCAGCTGACGGCGTAGTCCTCCTGTGGCCACCAGCGCCCCACCGCCACGGCGCCGGCGACCGCCAGGAGGAGTGCGACCACCCCGAGCACACCGATCCGGCGGAGCGGACGACGTCGCCCCGCCGGCGGTGCGGGAGCGGAGGGCGCCGGCTCGACCGGTTGCCGGGCGCCCTCCGTCATCGTCCCCCCGTCCCAGCCCCCGGCTGGCCTACCGGTAGGACACCCGTCAACTGGCCGCGTCGAGCACGATCGTGAGCATGGTCGCCCGGTTGCTCGCGGCTGGGACAGTAGCGGTCAGGCCCCCGACGGTCCCCGCGGGCACGACCGCACCGCTGTCCACGAGCAACGTGGCGACGTCACCGGAGCCGGTGCCCGGGACGTTGCTCCGGGTGCTCACCCCGGTGGGCGCCGTCCAGCTCCGGGCCACGCTCTGCTTGTCCGACCAGATCGACAGCACCCAGGCCGGCTCCGGCGCGGTGCCCCGCGGCGTCACGTGGGCCGTTCCGCCCACGTCGGTGGCACCGGCGAGGGAGGCCACCGGCCCCGTCACCGAGGTCCCCGAGTAGGCGAGCAGCTGCAACGTCACCTTCGCCGTCCCACTCAGCGTCACGGTCAGCGTGGTGCCCGCGTCGCCGGCAGCCGCCACCCGCTGGAACACCTGGGTCGTGACCGAGGGGGACGCCACCTGTGCACCCACCTGCGTCCAGCCCGCCGGCGCGGTGCCGGTGACCGTCGAGTTGGTCGACAGCACCAGCACCAGTCCGTCACCGGGCTGCACGGTCGCCGGAACGGTCAGCGGGATGGCCGCACTGTTCCGGGTGGTGGTCGTCGCCGAGTCGCGGAAGGCGATGCCCGCCACCGCGGCGACCGTCACCGAGGACGTCGTCGTCCCGGTGGCACCGCCGTCGTCGGTCACGGTCAGCGTCACCGGATAGGTCCCGGCCGCACCGAAGGTGTGCGTCACCGTCACGCCGGTGCCCGACGTGCCGTCCCCGAAGTTCCAGCCGTAGGACACCAGCGAACCGTCCGAGTCGGTGGACCCCGAGGCGTCCAGCGTGCAGGACAGCCCCGAGCAGGCGGACTCGAACGACGCCACCGGCGCCGCGTTGACCGCCGCAGCCCCCGGGGCCAGCACGATCGTCAGCATCGTCGCCCGGTTGCTGGCCGCACCGACGGTCGCGGTGAGCCCGCCGACCGTCCCCGCCGGGACCGGCGACCCACCGTCGGCGACGAGCGTCGCCACGTCACCGGTGCCCAGGCCGTCCAGGGCTGCGCGGGTGGTGACGCCGGCCGGTGCGGTGAACGACCGCGCGGCCGACGACTTGTCCGACCACACCGACATCACCCAGCTGTCCGCGGACGCGCCGGCCTGCGGCGTCGTGTGGGCGGTGCCCCCGACGTCGACGGCACCGGTCAACGACCCGATCGGACCGCCCGCGGCGGTGCCGGAGTAGGCCACCAGCTGCGCGGTCACCTTCGCCGAGCCGCTCAGCGCCAGGGTGACCGCCGACCCCGCATCGGCGTCCGTCGCCACCTTGCTGAACACCTGGGTGGTCAGGGTGGACGCCGCCGCCTGAGCGCCGGCCAGGGTCCAGCCTGCCGGGGCCGTCCCGGTGACCGCCGAGTTCGTCGACAGCACCAGTACCAGCCCGTCGCCGGCCTGCACCGAGGCAGGGACGGTGAGCGACACGGACGAGGTGCCCCGCGACGTCACCTGGGCGGAGTCGCGGAAGGCGATGCCGGCACCGGCCGGGATCGGCTCGACGGTCACCGAGGAGGTCGTCGTCCCGGTCGCGCCCTTGTCGTCGGTGACCGTCAGGGTCACCGGGTAGGTGCCGGCCTCCGCGTAGGTGTGTGCCGAGGTGACCCCGGCGGCGGTCGCACCGTCGCCGAAGTTCCAGGAGTAGGAGACCAGCGACCCGTCGCTGTCCGCCGACGCCGACCCGTCGAACGAGCAGGACAGGCCGGAGCAGGCGTTCTCGAAGGAGGCGGTGGGCGCGGCGTTGGGTGCACCCCGGTTGATCCCCGGACCGATGAACAGGGCCCGACCGCGCCAGTCCTTGCCGTCCCGGGTGGGACCGCTGACCACCGTCGGCGTGCCGGAGACCACCCCGCCGGCGAAGCCGACGCGGTAGAGGTCGCCGGTCGCCGAGTAGGCCAGGTACAGGTCGTTGCCGGAGAGGAACATCCCGGACACCCCCGTGGCACCCGAACCGACGATGGTCGTCTCGGCCGCCGCGACGATGCCGCTGTCCAGGGAGAAGCCGCGGGAGTACAGGGCCGCGCTGTCGGACCGGGTGTAGTAGATCTGCCCGTTCGCGTAGACCATGCCGGTCACCGTGGACAGCTGACTGGTGTAGAAGGTCGGCTTCGCGCCCTTGTAGACGCTCGTGCCCGACCCGGTGCCGACGGTGCTCCAGTACGGGTCCTCGTACGGGTTGAGCCGGGTCGGGGTGCCGAGGGTCTGACCGTCGAAGGTGCGGTACCAGAGGTAGTAGGCACCGGCGCTGTCCGGGTACCCGTAGAACAGCCGCCCGTCGGCGATGAACGTGCCGCGGACCTTGCTCCAGTCGAACCCGGTGTCGGGCAGCACGTAGTCGGTGCCGGCGGTCGTGCCGTCGAACCAGCGCTGGACGACGTCATCGGTGCTGACCGGGGTGGGCGTGGGCGCCGCGGCCCGCGTGACGACCTCGATGGCGTTGACCAACGGGTTCTCGAACACGTGGCCGAAGTCCAGGTCGATGGTCCCGTCACTGGTGACCGGGAACGTCTTCATCGTTCCGGTCTGGTCACCGGCGTCGGCGACGATGTCGTAGTCGTCGAGCACCAGCGTGCCGTCGATGCTGACGTCGAAGGACCGCTGGCCGACCGAGCCGGTGCAGGTGCAGCGGTTGGCGAAGTACAGCCGGACGTCGACCGTCCGGCCTGCCGGGACGGCGAGGTCCCACTGCATCTCGTTGCCGCCGGCGGCATCCCAGCGCTCGCTGCTGAACAGCGCCGTGGGCGTGCCGGGCGGCACCGCGGCGGTGGTCGCCGGCACGGTGCCGTAGCTGGCGGCGCTGCTGCCGGAGGTGCGCAGCGTGCTGGTGCTGCTGGTGTCCGCCGCCCACTCGGGGCCGCCGTCGGTGGCCGCGACCGACGCGCCGCCGGCGTTGATCCGGTAGAGCACGTCGCTGGGCGAGACCGGGGTGGCCGGGGTGGACACGGTCGCGCTGCGCCCGGCCAGGAAGATGTTGGCCGGCAGCGACCGGGTGGTCTGGTCGGCCTGCGCGGTCCCACCGGCGAGCGGGAAGTACGCCAGCTTGCTCCGGTTGTACTGCCGGTTGCCGATGTAGGCGGTGTCGCTGCCCACGTAGAGCCCGGTGCTGGTGGCCAGCAGCGCCTGCGCGCCGACGCCACGGGGGTTCCGCCCGGGATTCCACGTCAGCGGGACGCCGTTGAGCGGGTCGAGCGCGGCGAGCCCTGGCCGGGCGACGGCACCCTGACCGGCCGAGTCCTGGCCGTTGGGGTTGTTGAGCCACCGCGAGTGGCCGCCGAGGTAGACGGCCGCGGACGTGGCCGCGACGGACCAGGTCGTGTCGCCGCCGGTGTCCGCGATCCAGACGGGCTGGACGTCCTGACCGGTGTCCGTGCTGTTCCAGCGCGCCACGGTGTCGCACAGCGTGCCGGCGTTGTGGCCTCCCGTGGTGCCGATGACGAAGTAGCTGCCGTCCGGGGCGAAGTCGATGTCGCGCACGTAGGAGTCGAACGCCCACCAGTAGCAGTCCGGCGTGTACCGGGTCGTGGCCCAGTTCGGGTCGACGACGGCCGCACCGGGCTGCAGCAGCACGGTGGCGACCTGGTCGCGGCTGAGACCGTCGGCCTGCGTGAAGTTGCCGATCATGGCCAGCCTCGAACCGTCGGGCGAGATGTCGATCTTCGACACGCCCACGGCGCTGCGGGCGCTCGGCCGCGTGGTCGTGGCCGCCGGGTTGGGGTAGTTGTGGTTGCCGAGCACGTCGATGCCCATGTATTCGTCGACGGCCCCGGTCGCGGCGTTCACCGTTGCGAGGCCACCGTGGGGGGCGCCGTTCACGGAGCCGAAGTTGCCGGCCAGGACCAGCCGGCTGCCCAGCATCGCGAGGTCGTTGACGGCGCCGTTGATCCCGGACACCCGGAACGAGGTCACGGAGCCGTCGGCCAGCGACAGCTGGGCGAGGTTGCGCCGGGTCTGGCCGTTGACCGTGGTGAAGCTCCCACCGATGAACACGGTGTTGCCCGGGCCGGCCAGGACCGTGTTGACCTGGCCGTCGACCGTGGGGGCGAACGAGGCGAGCACGGCCCCGGTGTTCTGGTCGAAGGCGAAGACGTACCTGCGCGCGAAGGTGGCGCCACCGTTGGCCGAGGCGTTGCTCACCTGCTTGAAGTCACCACCCACGACGATCGCGGAGCCGACCTGGGCCAGCGCGAGCACCCGCTCGTTGGCCTCGGTGGTGTCGTCCTCGGCGATGTTGGGGGTGTTGGCGGCCGGAACGGCGCTGGGCACCGTCTCCTGTGCCGCCTGGACCGCCGACGCCGGGGGCTGCGCCCACGCGAGAGTCGCCACGATGCCTGCGACGACCAGTACACCGAGCACGCGCAGCCTCTGCGCCATGGGGCCTCCTACGACTACTGCCGTCGGCTGTTCACGCAGGTACGTGGCCCTCGGCAACCGGGGGATCATCACAGACAGTGTTCGCCGTTGACCATGCGCACCGATCGAGTTCGTCCGTTCGGGTGACGGAGTGGTATCGGCGGTTGCGCTCTGCTCTCGCCCATGGGGGTGAGCGCCACCGGGACGGAGGCCCCCGTGCGGCGCGCCGGTGATAAGAACTGCACGTGAACGGGACAGTCTGGTCCCGGTTCAGGTGCCAGGGACCGTGCGGTCCTGAACGGGCGAGCGTTTCGCCCACGGGGGAGGACGACGATGGCCGTGACGCCGAATCAGGGTTCGGCGCAGTTGAGTGACTACGCAACGCTACTGCGCCGCCAGTGGTGGATCGTGCTGCTGCTCATCGCGCTGGGCGTCGGCCTCGCCGTCGCGTACACCTCGACCGCCCCCCGCGAGTACACGTCCAAGACATCGGTGCTGGTGACCGCGACCGGGGTCGACGAGCAGTCGGCCTCGGGCGTCCGGACGACGAACAACGACATCAACCTCGACACCGAGGCGCAGCTGGTGACCTCGACCGAGATCGTCGCCGCCGCCGCGGAGGGCATCGGGTACACGGGTGACACCGCCACCCTCGCCGACCGGGTCTCGATCACCGTCCCGCCCAACACCGAGATCCTCGAGATCGGCTACACCGGTGCGACGGCGGCCGAGGCCCGGGACGGCGCCGAGGCCTTCGCCACCGCCTACCTCGACAATCGCCGCGCCGCCGCCGAGGACACCCTCCAGGCCACTCGTGACTCGTTGCAGTCGCGCATCGACGACCTCACCGAGCAGCTGGAGACGGTCAGCGCGGCCATCGCCGGGCTGCCGCCGGGATCTGCCGAGCGGGCCTTCAACGAAGCCCAGGCCACCAGCCTGAACAGCCAGATCGGCAGCCTCGGCACCCAGCTGAACCAGGTCGGCGCGACCATCGTCAGCCCGGGCCGGGTGATCACCAACGCGTCCCTGCCGCGTGCTCCCAGCAGCCCCGACCTGCTGATCGACATCGCGGCCGGCGCACTGATCGGCCTGCTGGCCGGCGTGGGCCTGGCCGTGCTGCGGCAGCGCTCGGACCGGGTGCTGAGGCGCGCCACCGACGTCGAGCGGCGTGCGGGCCTGCCGGTGCTCGTCGAGCTGGCCGGCGGTTCCACCCACCCCGTCGAGTTGGCGGCTCCGAACACGGAGGAGGGGCGCAGCTACGCCCGGCTGCGCAACGTGGTGACGTCCAGCCTCGCCGACACCGACCGGGTGGTCCTGGTCGCCGGAGTCAGCGGGCCGGCCGGTCCGGTCGCCGCCAACCTGGCTGCCTCGCTGGCGCGTTCCGGTGAAGAGGTGGTGCTGGTCTGCGGCGACGTGCACGCGCGGACAGCCTCCGACCTGCTCGGTGGGCGCACCGGGACCGGCCTGGCGGAGGTCCTCGCCGGCCGGGCGAAGCTCAGCGGCGCCCGGCGTCGGGTGGTGGACCCGGCCAGCCTGCGGGTGCTCGGCCCCGGCCGGAACCCCGAACAGGCCGCCGCACTGCTGCAGACCGGCAGCCCCCGGCAGGTGGTCGAGGAGCTGCTGACCACGGCGCGTTGGGTGGTGGTGGAGGCGCCGACCACGACCTCCGGCGCCGATGCTCAGACCCTCGCTGCCCTGGCGGACCTGGCGATCCTCGTCATCGCCACCGATCAGACCGGTGCTGCCGACGTCGCCGACGCGCGAGCGCAGTTCGACTCGGTGCATACGACGCTGCTCGGTGCCGTGGTGGTGCGCGGTGACCGCCGCGGTGGCCGGCGCCCCGAGGCGGTCACCACGCCCGCTGGCGCGACGGTCGAGGCGGAGCCGGCCGGGAGCACCAAGCGCCCGGCCCGCCAGCGGCCGACGCCGGCCGGGACCGCGACGATCGAGGTGCCCACGGCAACCGAGGCGCCCGACGCCGCGGAGGACCAGCCGGACACCCGGCCGGCGACCGTCCCGGGCGCCGGGGGGTGACCGTCTCGCTGTCCCAGGCAGCGGGCCGGTCACCGGCCTCGCCGGCGGCGCAGGTACCGGTGCGCTACCTCCCGCTGCGGCCGGGGTGGCCGCTGTCCGCGCTGCTCGTGCTGTACCCGCTGTGGTGGGCGCTCGGGCTGGGCACGCTCATCGTCTTCATCCTGGCCGTGCCGATGGTGGTCCACCTGGTGCGCCGCCGCCCGGTCGCCGTTCCTCCCGGGTTCGGGCTGTGGCTGCTGTTCCTCGGCTGGGTCGTGCTCAGCGCCACGATGCTCGAGCAGGACCCGGCGGGGACACTGCCCGGGTCAGCCGGCCAGCGCCTCATCTCGTGGGGGTTCAACCTCGCCGGGTACCTGGCGGTCACCGTCGTGCTGCTGTACGTGGGCAACCTGACCGAGGACGAGTACCCCCGGGCCCGCCTGATGCATCAGCTGGGCTGGCTGTTCCTCGTCCTGGTCGCCGGGGGGCTGCTGGGGACGTTCGCCTCGACCTTCGAGTTCACCGCGCCCGTCGAGTTGCTGCTCCCGCACGGCGTGGCGTCCAACGGGTTCGTGCAGAGCCTGGTCCACCCGGTGGCCGCCCAACTGCAACAGGTGCTCGGGTACACCGCGGGGCGCCCGTCGGCGCCCTTCGGTTACACGAACACCTGGGGCAACGCGCTCAGCCTGCTGGTCGGGTGGTTCGTCGCCAGCTGGTTCGTCGGCGCCGGCACACGGCGCCGGTTCGTGGCGGTGGTGGTGCTGGGCCTGACCGCCATCCCGGTCGTCACCTCGCTCAACCGTGGGCTGTGGCTCGGGCTGGGGCTGACGGTGGGCTACGTGGCCGTCCGGCTGGCCCGGCGCGGGCGGGCGCTCGCCATCGTCGCCCTGTCGGTCTGCCTGGCCGTGGCCGCGGTGGTCCTCGTGGCCTCCCCCCTCTACACGGTGGTCCAAGGACGCCTCGACAACCCCAAGAGCGACCAGATCCGCGCCTTCACCGCAACGGTGACCTGGAAGGTCGTGGACCAGTCGCCGATCCTCGGCTTCGGGTCCACACGTCCTGCGCTGGGCAGCAGCAACTCCATCGCCATCGGCCGGACCGCGGACTGCCCCTCCTGCGGCAACCCGACGATCGGGAGCAACGGCCAGCTGTGGCTGCTCCTGGTCGCCCAGGGCTTCGTCGGCGCAGCCCTGTACCTCGGCTACTTCTTGCGGACCATGTGGGCGTTCCGGCACGACCGCAGCACCCTCGGCGCCGCAGGCATGCTGGCCCTCGGGCTGCCGTTCCTCTACATGTTCTTCTACAACCCGCTCGTCGTCCCGCTGTTGATCACCTTCCTGTCGATCGGGCTGCTGTGGCGCAATGATCGGGACCAGCGGTCGCCGGCACTGCCTGCGGCGGTGACCCCATGACCGACGACCGGCTGGACCACCTCCGCGCGGTCGCTCCCCTGCTCTGGCCCGCGCCGTTCGTGGTGAGTGCCGAGCCCGCCGCACCCCGTCGCAGCGCCGCTCGGCCGTCGTCGGAGGAACGGCGGTACCTGCTCCTGCCCAGTGGCCGGCGCCCCCGGCTGATCACCCCGACGAGCCCGCGCGCCGCCGCCGCCGTCGTCCGGCACCACGGCGAGGGCCGGGGTCGCAGCGCGCGCCTGCAGGCGGTGGGGCTGTCGATCGCGGTCCGCCTGGGTGCGGGCCGGTGGCTGACCCGCGGCCGCGTCCGGATCACGGTCGCGGGCCGGACCGACGGGGCGATGACCATCGAGGAGCACCTCTCCGGTGTCCTCGGCCGGGAGGTCGTCATCGGGATGCACCTCGGGCCTCCGCGGGCCAACCGCAAGCCGGTGCTCCAGGTGCTGACGCCCGAAGGCCGGACCCTCGCCTACGCGAAGCTCGGTGTCGACCCGCTGACCGATGCCCTGGTGCGAGCGGAGGCGGAGGCCCTGGACGCCCTCGCTGAACGCCCGCTGCACGGCGTCACCGTCCCCTCCGTGCTGCACCACGGACGGTGGAGCGGGCATCAGCTGCTCGTGCAGTCGGCGTTGCCGGTGTGGTCGCCGCGGCGGCCGTTGACCGAAGCGGGGCTCGTGGCGGCGGCCGCGCAGATCGCTGGCGTCGGAAGCGAGGACGGCGTGCAGCTGGCCCGGTCGGACTACTGGGCCCAGCTGCGGGCCCGGGTGGGCGAGCTGCCGGCGACGCCCGCGGCGACCCGGCTGCGTCACCTGACCGACGCGATGCAGGAGGTCGCGGCCGATGTTGAGGTCGGATTCGGAGCCTCGCACGGCGACTGGACGCCGTGGAACATGGCCGCCCTTCCCGACACCCTGCTGGTGTGGGACTGGGAGCGCTTCCGGCCCTCGGTGCCCCTGGGCTTCGACCTGGTGCACCACACGCTGCAGACCGAACTCGTCTCCCGGCTCCAGGACCCGGCCGGGTCCGCCCACCGGTGCGTGACCGAGGCGCCGCGGCGGCTGGCCGGCCTCGGCCTGCCCGAACGCACCGCCGTGGTGACCGCACTGGCCTACTGCCTGGACCTGGCGACGCGCTACCTCACCGACCGTCAGCAGGAAGCGGGAGCGCGGCTCGGCGACGTCGATGCCTGGCTCCTGCCCGCCGTCGAGGACGGCCTCGAGCAGATCAAGAGGGGAACGTGGACATGATCAACGGCCTGCGCCGGTCGGTTCCGGCGAAGAAGTTGGTCCAGCGGGTCACGACGACCGCCGGACGGCTCACGAACAAGGGCCGGATGACGCCCGGCTTCCTCATCATCGGAGGGCAGCGCTGCGGCACGACGTCGATGTACCGCACGCTGGCCCAGCACCCCGCAGTGCTGAAGGCGGTGCTGCACAAGGGCGTGCACTACTTCGACACGTCCTACGGGGAGGGCATGGGCTGGTACCGCGGGCACTTCCCCCTGCAGCTGACCGCTGCCCGGGTGGCCCGCCGCACGGGGGTGCGACCCCTGACCTTCGAGTCCAGCCCCTACTACATGTTCCACCCGCTGGCCGCGGACCGGATCAACCGGGACCTGCCGGACGTCAAGCTCCTGGTGCTGCTGCGCGACCCGGTCGAGCGCGCCTACTCCGCGCACGCCCACGAACTGGCGCGCGGCTTCGAGACCGAGGACTTCGAGACGGCGCTGGCCCTGGAGGACGAGCGGCTCGCCGGACAGGCGGAGCAGCTCGTCGCCGACCCGACCTACCAGAGCCACTCGCACCAGCACCACGGCTACCTGCAGCGCGGCCGCTACGTCGAGCACCTCGAGCGGCTGGAGCAGGTGTTCGGTCGTGACCGCCTGCACGTCGTGGACAGCCATGAGTTCTTCACCCGACCCGAGACCGCCTACGACCGCGTGCTGGAGTTCCTGGACCTGCCGCACGCCGGCTACCCCACCTTCGAGCGGCACAACGCGCGGCCCCGCTCCCCCATGTCGCCGAAGCTCCGGCAGCGGCTCGAGGACCACTTCGCTCCCTACGACGAGCGGCTGGCGGCGTGGCTGGGTCACCCGGTGAGCTGGCGACCCGAGTGACCGACACGGCCGACGACGCGGTTCGCCGGCCGCCGCCTGCTCCCCAGCGCTCTGCCCGGGACCGGGCGGAGGTCTCCGGAATGGCCCGGGGTGGCGCGCTGAGCCTGGTGGGTGCGGCGGTGTCCGCGGCCACCGGGGTGCTGGTCGTCCTGGCGATCACCCGGTCGCTCCAGCAGGAGACGGCAGGGATCTTCTTCGCCTTCACCTCGATCTTCCTGATCGGCGAGATGGTCGCCCGGCTGGGAACCGGCACCGGTCTGGTCTGGGCGATCTCGCGCGCCCGTGCGCTCGGACAGCCGGGACGGGTGCCGGACTTCCTGCGCGTCGCCCTCACCCCGGTGGTGGCACTGGCCGTCGTGATGGCCGTCGTCCTGTTCGTCGCCGCCCCGGACCTCTCGACCCTGGTGGCCGGGGAGCGGTCGTCGGAGGTGACGACGGCGGTCCGGATCCTCGCCGTGCTGCTGCCCCTGACGACGCTCTCCGACACGCTGGTGTCAGCCACTCGCGGTTACTCGACGGTCCGGCCGACGGTGCTGCTGGACAAGGCGGGCCGGCCCGTCCTGCAGCTGCTCGCCGTGGTGGCCGTCGTCGGCGGTGCCGGCTCGGTGGCGGCGGTCTCGGCCGCGTGGGCGGCACCCTGGGTGGTGTCCGCCGTGCTGGCCGGATGCTGGCTGCACCGGCTCCACCGGGCCGCCACCCGGCCGGCGGACGTCACCGGGGAACCGGTCACCTCGCGCGCCACCGGCGTCTGGAGGGAGTTCTGGGCCTTCACCGGTCCGCGGGCGGTCACCAGCGTGGTCCAGCTGGCCCTGCAGCGGCTGGACATCATCCTGCTGACGCTCCTCGCCGGCCCGGCGCAGGCCGCCATCTACACCGCGGCCACCCGGTTCCTCGTCGTCGGCCAGTTCGCCAACCAGGCGTTGACCAGCGTCGTCGAGCCGCGGCTGGCCCGGCTCCTGGCCCTCGGGGACCGAAGGACCGCACAAGATGTGTACCGGACCGCCACCGGGTGGTTGGTGCTGCTGTGCTGGCCGTTCTACCTGGTCTTCGCGACGTACGCCGCGGCGGTGCTGGACTGGTTCGGCACCGGCTACGACGCCGGCTGGCCGGTGGTCCTCATCCTGGCGGCGACCATGCTCCTGGCCACCGCGGTCGGGATGGTCGACGTGGTGCTCATCATGGGCGGCCGCACCAGCTGGAACCTGGCCAACTCCCTCACGGCCCTGGTCGTCAACGTGGCCGTCGACGTGGCGCTCATCCCGCACCTGGGGATGCTGGGCGCGGCCCTGGGCTGGGCCGCCGCCATCATGGTCAACAACCTGCTGCCACTCACCCAGATCTGGCGGTCGCTCCGGCTGCACCCGTTCGGCCCGGGAACACTCCTGGCGATGGCCCTGTCCCTCGGGTGCTTCGGCGTGCCGGCGCTGATCGCGCGCTGGATCGGCGGCGAGACCGTCTACGCCGTACTCGCCGGCACCGTGGTCGGGGCAGCGCTGTTCGTCCTGGGATGCGCCAGATGGCGCCGGGTCCTGGCGCTGGACGCTCTGGCCGGCCTGCGCCGCTCCTCCGCTCGTACCGCCCGCGCCGCGGGCCCCGACGGGCACCAGCCCGGACAGGTGGACTCTGATGACTGAACCCGCGCCCGATCCGGCCGGCGGACTGCTGGTGACGGGCCTGCCCCGCAGCGGGACCAGCTGGGTGGGCAAGATGCTGGAGGCCTCCGACGAGGTCGTCTACGTCAACGAGCCGATGAACCCCTCGCACCCGCCGGGTCACTCCCCCGGCGTGCTGAACGCCCGGGTCACCCGGCAGTTCCAGTACATCAGCGGCGAGGACGACGAGCAGTGGGCGCGGGCGTTCACCGACACCCTGGCGCTGCGCTACCGGCTGGGTCCCGAGCTCCGGCAGAACCACGGGGCCTACGACCTCGCGCGGATGGCGAAGTACGCGACCAGCTTCACCGCGGGGCGGCTGCGGGGGCGCCGGGCGATGCTCGACGACCCGTTCGCGGTGCTGTCCACCGGCTGGCTGGTGCAGCGGATGGGCGTGCAGGCCGTGGTGCTGGTGCGTGACCCGGTGTCCTTCGTCGGGTCCTGGCGCAAGCTGGGCTGGTCGATGCACTTCCACGAGTTGCTGGAGCAGCCGCTGCTGGTGCGGGACCACCTGGCCCCCTACGTCGACCGGATGCGCAGCCTGGTCGGCTCACCGGACTGGCTGGCCCGCACCTGCCTGCTGTGGGAGGCGACCTACGACGTCGTGGACCGCAGCTTCCGCTCGCTGCCCGGCGTCCACCTCGTCGGCTACGAGGATCTGGTGGCCGACCCGGTGGAGGGCTTCCGGCGGCTCTACGGGCAGCTCGGCCTCAGCTGGTCCCCGCAGGCCGAGGACCGGGTGGTGGCCGCGACGAGCGGCGGGGAGGGCAGCGCGAGCGGCTCGCACCGCTGGTCGCTGCGCGGCGGTCTGTCCCGGACCGCGTACCGGCCGATGAGCTCGGAGACGGCACTGTCGACCTTCCGCAGCCGGTTGTCGCCGGAGGAGATCGCGCGGGTCCGGGAGCTGACGGCGACCGTGGCCGCCCGGGTGCTGCCCGAGCGGCGGCTGGACGCCTCGCCCGGGCCGACCTGAGCCGCGGGGCCCCGGCACTGCCGCGGGGCCCCGGCACTGCCGCGGGGCCCCGGTACTCCCGCGGGCCCGCCGGTCCGGGCCGGGAGACGACGACGGCCCGGTGAGGATTCCCACCGGGCCGTCGTCGATCGTGCGGTGCCGCGCTCAGCCCCGGGTGCGCACCCGGACGGCGAGGGCGCGTGCCAGCAGGCGCAGCGCGAACGGGGCATCCTCGAGCACGTAGCGGCGGAACAGCCGGCGCGGCTCGTGGGCGAGCCGGAACAGCCACTCCAGGCCCAGCGGGCGCATCCAGGCCGGGGCCCGCTGCAGCTCGCCGGCCGCGAAGGGCAGCGCCGCTCCGCAGCCCAGCCACCAGGTGGCGGGCAGGGCGTCGTGGAAACCGCAGATGACGTTCTCCTGCTTGGGGAAGCCGAGGCCGACGAAGACCAGGTCCGGCGCCTTGGCCATCAGCTCCTCGCGGAGGGCGGCCATCTGCGCGTCGTCGTGCTCGAAGCCCGGCGGCGGCGAGTTGGTGCCCACCACCTTGAGCTCCGGATAGGCCGCCTGCAGTGCCGCGGCGGCGCGCTCGGGCACCCCCGGCTCACCGCCCAGCAGGTAGACGGAACGGCCGGCCCCGGCGGCCGCGGCCGCCAGCGACCACAGCAGGTCCGCGCCGGTCACCCGGGCCGGGACGGGCTGGCGGGCCAGCCGGGTCGCCCAGACGACGGGGGCGCCGTCGGCGACGCTGATGTCGGCGGTGCGGATCATCGCGGCCAGCCGCGGGTCGCGGGCGGCGCGGCGCAGGTGGTCGACGTTGGGGGTGGCGATCCAGCCCCCACGGCCGGCCAGCAGCGCGGCCATGACCCGGTCGACCGCCTCGGGCTCGGTGATCGGGTCCAGCGGCAGCCCCAGCACCTCGCAGCGTCCCGCCGCTCGATGCTGGTCACTCTGTGTCGCCGTCATGGGCAGATCATGCCCGAACCACCCTGCTGTGTTGTGCCCCTCACCCCCGGTCTCACCCCATCGGGTTCACGCATGGTCACCGTCCGGGTGTTCGGTGGCATCCTTCCCCCGTGTCGAGATCACCGGCCGGTCCGGTCCCTCCCCCCGCCGCCACAGCGCCGGGGTCGCCCCGTGTGCTGTTCATCGGCGGGCTGGGACGCAGCGGGACGACGGTCGTGGAGCGGGTGCTCGGCGAGGTCCCCGGGGTCTGCACCGCCGGCGAGCTGGTGCACCTGTGGCACCGCGCCGTCCTGTCCGACGAGCGCTGCGGGTGCGGGGAGCCGTTCAGCAGCTGCCCGTTCTGGCAGGCGGTGGGCACGCGCGCCTTCGGCGGCTGGGACCGCACGCTGGCCGAGCGGATGGAGACGCTGCGGGCCCGCGTCGACCGGACCCGGTTCATCCCGCGGCTGGTGCTGCGCGGCGCCCGTGGGGCCTCCGGTCCCGAGCTGGCGGAGTACGTCTCGGTGTTCCGCCGCCTGTACGCGGCGATCGCCGCCGAGTCCGGCGCCACGGTCGTCGTGGACTCCAGCAAGCACTCCTCCCTGGCCTTCTGCCTGCGCACCGACCCGGGCATCGACCTGCGCGTGGTGCACGCCGTGCGGGACAGCCGCGGGGTCGCCTACTCCTGGACCAAGGAGGTCCGCCGTCCCGAGTCCGCGGCCGGCGCGGACCTGATGACCCGCTACTCGCCGGTGCGCTCGGCGCTGCTGTGGACCGGCCACAATGCATCCCTCGTCCTGCTCGCCCGGCTGGGCACCCCGACCCGGGTGCTGCGCTACGAGGACTTCGTCGCCGAGCCCGCCCGGCGGGTGGGTGAGCTGGCGGCCTTCGCCGGGCTGCCCGCCGACCAGGCCGTGGCCTCCCTCGACGGGTCGTCGGTGCACCTGCGCGCCTCGCACACGGTGGCCGGCAACCCGATGCGCTTCACCGTCGGGCAGATCACGCTCAAGCGGGACGACGCCTGGCGCACCCAGCTGCCGCGCAGCCAGCGCCGGCTGACCACCCTGCTCACGTTGCCGCTGCTGGCCGCCTACGGGTACCTCCGCCGGAGCGCACGGTGACCGGACCGGTCGGCGTCGTCGTCCCCACGCACGACCGTCCCCAGCTGCTGCGCGAGACGCTCGCGTCGGTGCTCGCCCAGGACACCGACGCGGAGCTCGACGTGGTCGTCGTCTACGACCGCGCCGAGCCGGACCCGGGACTGGCGCTGCTCAGCTCCCCCGGCCGCCGCGTGCGGGTCGTGGCCAACAGCCGCACGCCCGGGCTGGCCGGCGCCCGCAACACCGGCGTCCTGGCGGTGGACAGCGAGCTGGTCGCCTTCTGCGACGACGACGACACCTGGCTGCCGGGCAAGCTCACCGCCCAGCTGGCCCGGGCGGCCGCCGAGCCCGCCGCCGATCTGGTGACCACCGCGATCACCGTCGCCTTCGACGGCACCGAGACCCCCCGGCTGGCCGGCACCGACTCCGTCGGCCACGGCGACCTGCTGCGCTCGCGGATGGCGATGCTGCACAGCTCGACGTTCCTGCTGCGCCGGGCAGCCCTGCTGGGCGGGCTCGGGCTGGTCGACGAGGCGATCCCGGGCAGCCAGAACGAGGACTGGGACCTGCTGCTGCGCGCCTCGGCCCGGCACCCGGTCGCGCACGTGGACCAGCCGCTGGTGCGGGTGCGGTGGGGCGCGTCGTCGCACTTCTCCCGGCAGTGGCAGACCCGGGTGGACTCCCTGGAGTGGATGCTCGAGCGCCATCCCGACCTGCGCACCGCGGGCGCCGGGACGGCCCGGGTGTACGGCCAGCTGGCCTTCGGCCACGCCGCGCTCGGTCACCGCCGGGATGCTGCCCGCTGGGCCGCCCGGGCGACCCGGATGAACTGGCGCGAGCCGCGCAGCGCCATCGCGCTGGCCGTGGCCAGCGGGGTGCTGCCCGCCGAGACCGTGATGACCACCCTCCACCGGCGCGGCCGGGGTCTCTGACTCGCACCGCGACCCACGAACGCACCACCGACCGCCGGACGGCGGGAGGAGCCGGGAGCGTCAGTAGGCGCCGCGGCGGCCGAGCACGGCAGCGGCGGTCTTCCACATGATCAGGACGTCGAGGGCCAGCGACCAGTTCTCCACGTACCGCAGGTCCAGGCGCACCGAGTCGTCCCAGGACAGGTCGCTGCGGCCGGAGATCTGCCACAGACCGGTCAGCCCCGGGCGGACCAGCAGCCGGCGGCGGACGGAGCTGTCGTAGCGCTCCACCTCGGTGGGCAGCGGCGGACGGGGGCCGACGAGCGACATCGTGCCGCCCAGCACGTTGAGCAGCTGGGGCAGCTCGTCGAGGGAGAACCGGCGCAGCCAGCGACCGACCGGGGTGACCCGCGGGTCGTGCCGGATCTTGAACAGCAGCCCGTCGCCCTCGTTGGCCGCCTGCAGCGCGGCGAGCCGGGCCTCGGCGTCGACGACCATGCTGCGGAACTTGTACATGGTGTAGAGCTGACCGCCCAGGCCCACCCGCTCCTGCCGGTAGAGCACCGGTCCGGGGCCGGACAGCCGCACGGCCAGCGCGATGCCGATCAGCACCGGCGAGGCGGCGAGCAGCAGCAGGGCCGCGGCCACCCGGTCGATGGTGCCCTTGACCAGCCGCCGCCAGCCGCTGAACTCCGGCTCCTCCACCGACAGCAGGGGCAGCCCGACGAAGGGGCGGATGTGCAGCCGGGGACCGGCGACCTCGATCAGGCCGGGTGAGACGAGCACCTCGACGCCGCTGCCCTCCAGCTGCCAGGTCAGCCGGCGCAGGTAGAGCGCGGCGGTCTCGCTGGCGGAGGTGACCGCGACGGTGTCGGCGTCCATCCGGCGGACCACCTCGGCGACGTCGTCCAGGCTGCCGGCCACCGGGACACCGGCGCGCACCAGCCGGTCGGCGGTGGACGGGGCGGGCACGCACGCGCCCACCACCAGCATGCCGGCGTAGCGCTCGCGGTTCAGGTGCTCGACGAGCTCCAGGACGGCGCCCTCCCGGCCCACCGCGACGACGCGCTTGAGGCAGCGACCGGCCAGCCGCGCCCGGTGCAGCGCCTTGCGGGCCACGTAGCGGCCCAGCAGCACGGCGGCGGTCAGCGCGGGCAGATCGAAGACGACCAGCGTCCGCGGGAGGTCGAGCTCCAGCGCGTAGCTGACGAAGGCGACCGTGGCGAGCAGGAGCACTCCCACGGCGGCCACCCGCCGGTACTCCTCGCTGCCGCTGCCGAAGACGCGGGGGTCATAGGCGTTGCGCAGACCCGCCAGCGCCAGCCACAGCAGCGGGATGAGCACACCGAGCCAGATCTGGCGCTGTTGGCCGAGCGGTCCGCTGGGGACCGGCGCCAGCACGGAGACCACGCCGACGACGGTGGCGATCGCCAGGTCGAGGGCCAGCACTCCCCGGCGGTAGCGGGCCAGCCAGCGCGGTCCGCCGGAGCGACGGCTGCGGGGCTCCGGGAGCAGCGGGGCGCCCGACGGGGAGACCAGGCCGGCGACCAACCCTGGCACGGGGCTGGAGGAACCCGGCTGCCCGGTGACCACCCGCTCCTCCGCCAACGCCATCGCCGGTGACCCCCCGTGTCCGGCTCGCCGCCCGATGCTGGGTGGGAGCTGAGAGCACTATGTCCGATGGTCACGCATCGTCACCAGCGCGGGGCGCGGGGTTCACTCGGTCGTGTCAGAGGCGGCAGCGCCGACTGCGCGCGATCCCTCCGGTGACGCCCTGAGCTGCGCGGTTCACCCATAAGCGGTCTGTCGCAGAACGAACACGCACAGTAAGTGAAAGCGTCAGCTCCGCGGGTGCACGACGTTCTGGGCGGTCTCCAGGCCCCGCTCGAGCAGCAGCTCGGCGGCGTCCGCCGCCTCGACGACGAGCAGGTCGAGCGTCTTGCGCTCGGTGGCGGAGAAGTCCTTGAGCACGAAGTCGGCCGGGTCCTGACGCCCCGGCGGCCGGCCGATGCCGATGCGCACCCGGAGGTAGTCGCGGGTGCCCGTCGACCGCGAGATCGAGCGCAACCCGTTGTGGCCGCCCTCGCCGCCACCGCGCTTGAGCCGGACCGCCTCGAACGGGAGGTCCAGCTCGTCGTGCAGCACGATCAGGTCGGTGGCCGGCAGGTGGTGATAGTCCAGCAGGCCGCGCACCGGGCCACCGGACTCGTTCATGTACGTGGTCGGCTGCGCCAGCACCACCCGGCGCCCGGCCAGCCGGCCCTCACCGGACACCGCGCGCGCCCGCGCTCCCTTGCCCGGGGACAACCGGACGCCGGCCCGGCTGGCCAGCTCGGCCAGCACCATCGCGCCGACGTTGTGCCGGTTGCCTGCATAGCCCGGTCCCGGGTTCCCCAGTCCGATGACCAGGAACGGCCCCTCGGACGGCGGCGAGGGGGACGCCGCGGGGGCGCCGGCAGCGCCGGCGCCCCCGCGGGTCGTGCTCTCGCTCAGCGGATCGCTCAGGCGTCGCCGCCGGAGGCGGCGGCGCTCTCGGCAGCAGCCGCGTCGGACTCGTCGCGCTCGATGCCGGCCTCGGCCTCGGCCTCTTCCAGCTCGGCCTCCAGCGCCGCGGCGCTCGGCGCACCCAGGAAGCCGATGACCAGCGCCTCCGGGTCGGTGATCAGCGTGGAGCCGGCCGGCAGCGGCAGGTCGGCGGCGGTGATGCCCTGGCCGGCGGTGCGGCCGGTGATGTCGACCTCGATCGTCT
>JAOPUQ010000288.1 GCA_025963425.1 Modestobacter sp.
GCATCGGCTTCGACGGCTCGGCGATCGAGGGCTTCGCCCGGGTCTACGAGTCCGACATGCTCGCCAAGCCCGACCCGGCCACCTTCCAG
The DNA here is from genome assembly GCA_025963425.1 of Modestobacter sp. Classification (GTDB taxonomy): domain Bacteria; phylum Actinomycetota; class Actinomycetes; order Mycobacteriales; family Geodermatophilaceae; genus Modestobacter. The sequence goes on from JAOPUQ010000288.1 coordinate 90, forward strand.
GTGCTGCCGGCCACCCGGGGCCAGGCCAGCGAGACGGCGCGGATGTTCTGCGACATCACGCTGCCCGACGGCTCGCCGTCCTGGGCCGACCCGCGTCACGTGCTGCGCCGGGCGCTGGCCAAGGCCGCAGACATGGGTTTCACCTTCTACACCCACCCCGAGGTGGAGTTCTTCCTGCTCAAGGACCTCCCCACCGACGGCAGCCCGCCCGAGCCGGCGGACACGGGCGGCTACTTCGACCTGTCCACGCACAACGTGGCGCACGACTTCCGCCGCGAGGCGGTCTTCGCGCTGGAGGCGATGGGCATCTCGGTGGAGTTCAGCCACCACGAGGTCGCCCCCGGCCAGCAGGAGATCGACCTGCGCTACGCCGACGCCCTGTCGATGGCCGACAACATCATGACGCTGCGGCACGTGGTGCGGGAGGTGGCGCTGGCCCAGGGCGTGCACGCCACGTTCATGCCCAAGCCGTTCACCGAGCTGGCCGGCTCGGCGATGCACACCCACCTGTCGCTGTTCGAGGGCGACCGCAACGCCTTCCACGACCCGGCCGACCCGATGCGGCTGTCCGCCACGGGCAAGCAGTTCATCGCCGGGCTGCTGGTGCACGCCCGGGAGATGACCGCGGTCACCAACCAGACGGTCAACTCCTACCGGCGGCTGCTCGCCGGCACCGAGGCGCCCACTGCGGCGACCTGGGGCCGGGCCAACCGCTCGGCGCTGGTGCGGCTGCCCTCCTACAAGCCCAACAAGGGCAACTCGGCCCGGGTCGAGGTCCGCTCGCCGGACTCGGCCTGCAACCCGTACCTGACCTTCGCGGTGCTGCTGGCCGCCGGGCTGCGCGGGATCGAGAAGGGCTACGAGCTCCCGCCGGAGGCCGAGGACGACGTCTGGTCGCTGACCGACACCGAGCGGCGCGCGGCCGGTTACGAGGACCTGCCGGTCTCCCTCGGTGAGGCGCTGACCGCGATGCAGGGCAGCGAGCTGGTCGCCGAGACCCTGGGCGAGCACGTCTTCGACTTCTTCCTGCGCAACAAGTGGGAGGAGTTCAACTCCTACCGGCAGAACGTGACGCCGTTCGAGCTCAAGCGGTACCTGCCCGGCCTCTGAATCGCCTTGCTCCCGGCGCCGGGGGCGGGTCGACCGGCGCGGATAGGCTGGACGTCGTGGCCCGCCTGCTCGTCGTCGTCCCGTCCGACACCGACCCGCCGACCCGGCTGGGGGACTGGCTGCGCGACGCGGGACTGGAGCTCGACGAGCGTCGGCTGTCCGCGGGGCAGCCGCTGCCGGCGGACCTGACCGGCCACGACGGCCTGCTGGTGCTCGGTGGCCCGCAGTCCGCGCTGGACGCCGAGGAGATCTCCCCGGAGCTGGTCGGGGTGCGGCACCTGCTCGGCCAGGCGCTGGCCGCCGACGTCCCCACCCTGGCGATCTGCCTCGGTGCCCAGCTGCTCGCCCAGGTGGGTGGCGGCAGCACCCGGGTGGGCGTGCACGGCCCCGAGGTCGGCGCGACGCTGGTGGCCAAGCGCGACGCCGCCGACGCCGACCCGGTGTTCGGTCCGCTCCCGCTGTCGCCGGACGTGCTCGAGTGGCACCACGACGAGATCGACCGGCTGCCGACGGGGGCCACCCTGTTGGCCAGCAACCCCACCTACCCGAACCAGGCCTACCGCGTGGGTCAGCACGTCTACGGGCTGCAGTTCCACATCGAGACCGACGAGGCGCTGGTGCGCCGGTGGGCCGGGAGCGACCCGGTCGGGGTGGCCAGCAGCGGGCTGGACCTGGAGACCGTCTGCGCGCGCGCCGCCGCCGTGCACCCCGACCTCGCCGAGATCTGGGCGCCGTTCGCCGGACGGTTCGCCGCGCTGGTGCGCGCGCGGGCAGATGCCCGGGCCGCGGGCCACTGAGGTGACCACGACGTCCCTGGGGGCTCCCGCCGACGAGGTGCCGCGGCGGGCCGTCGTCCGGCTGGCCCGCCTGGGCTTCGACGACGGTGCCCGCGCCGCCCGGCTGTTGTCCGACCCCGCCGTCGGCCTCTGGGACCTCGACCGCAACGAGCCGGCCGACCCGGAGGCCGCGCCGGTCGTCTCCGCGCTGGCCCGCGCCGGCGACCCCGACCTCGCCGTCCTCTCGCTGGGGCGGCTGGTCGAGGCGCTCGACAGCGCCGACCCGGCCGGTGGGTCGGCCGCGCAGCTGCTGGCCCGGTTGCGCGGCTCGGCCCCGCTGCGCGCCCGGCTGCTGGCGGTGCTGGGTGCGAGCTCCGGGCTGGCCGACCACCTGGCGGCCAATCCGGGCGACTGGACGGTGCTGGACGCCGACGGCCGCGGCGCCTACCGCCCCACCCCGCAGGCCCTGGAACGGCAGATGCTGGTGGCTGTGGGCGCCGATCCCGACGACCCGCCGTGGGGGGTCCGGCTGGGCAGCGCCGCCCCGGACGCCGACCCGGCCCGGGTCCGGGCACTCAAGGTCGCCTACCAGCGGGCGGTCCTCTCCCTGGCCGGCCGCGACCTGGGCGACGGACTGCTGGCCGACGAGGTCGCCAGCGAGCTGGCCGACATCGCCGCCGCCGTCCTCACCGCCGGCCTGGCGCTCGCCGTCGCCGAGCAGCCCGCCGACGCCGCGCCCTGCCGGCTGGCGGTCATCGGGCTGGGCAAGTGCGGCGGCCGGGAGCTCAACTACGTCAGCGACGTCGACGTCATCTTCGTCGCCGAGCCGGTGGACGCCGGTGCCGACGACGCGGCCGCCCTGGCCAGCGCCACCCGCGTGGCCGGTGCCCTGATGCGCATCTGCGGCCAGGCCGCGTGGGAGGTCGACGCGGCACTGCGCCCCGAGGGAAAGGCCGGCAGCCTGGTCCGCACGGTGGCCGGTCACTCCGCCTACTACGAGCAGTGGGCCAGCACCTGGGAGTTCCAGGCCCTGCTGAAGATGCGGCCGGTGGCCGGTGACCCGGCGCTGGGCCGGGAGTACGTCGATGCCCTGTGGCCGCTGGTGTGGAAGGCCGGTGACCGGCCCGGCTTCGTCGCCGAGATCCAGGCGATGCGCCGCCGGGTGGAGCAGAACATCCCGGCCGCGCAGGCCGGCCGGGAGCTGAAGCTGGGCCGCGGCGGGTTGCGCGACGTCGAGTTCAGCGTGCAGCTGCTCCAGCTGGTGCACGGCCGGGTCGACGTGTCCCTGCGGGTCGGCGGCACCATCCCGGCGCTGACCGTGCTCGGCGCCAACGGCTACGTCGGCCGGGACGACGTCGCCACGCTGATCGCCTCCTACCGTTTCCTGCGCACCGTGGAGCACCGGCTGCAACTGCTGCGGATGCGGCGCACCCACCTGCTGCCCACCGACGGTGACCAGCTGCGCTGGCTGGCCCGGTCGCTGGGCTACAAGCCCGACCAGCGGGGCGACGCGGTCGCCGTGCTGGGCGCGGAGCTGGCGCTGCACACCCGTGAGGTGCGCCGGCTGCACGAGAAGTTGTTCTACCGGCCGCTGCTGTCCTCGGTGGCCCGGGTGCCGGGCGAGCACCTGCAGCTGGGCCCGAAGGCCGCTGGTGACTGGCTGCGGGCGCTGGGGTTCGCCGATCCCGAAGGCGCGCTGCGCCACCTCACCGCGCTCACCGGCGGTCTGTCACGCTCGGCGAAGATGCAGCGCTACCTGCTGCCGGTGCTGCTGCAGACCTTCGCGGGCTGCGCCGACCCCGACGCCGGGCTGCTGGCCTACCGGCAGGTCAGCGACGCGCTGGGCAACGACCAGTGGTTCCTCCGGCTGCTGCGTGACGAGGGGCAGGCCGCCGAGCGGCTCGCGGTGCTGCTGGGCTCCAGCCAGTACGTCGCCGGGCTGCTCACCCGCACGCCCGAGGCGATGCGGATCCTGGCCGACGACGCCCAGCTGGAGCCCCGCGGTGCCGAGGCGCTGGCCTCGGCGTGGCGGCAGGCGGTCGCCCGCGCCGGTGACCCGTCGGCCGGCGTCCGGGTGCTGCGCTCGCTGCGCCGCCAGGAGCTGCTGCGCATCGCCTGCGCCGACCTGCTCGGCCGGCTGGACGTGCTGCGGGTGGGCCGCGCCCTGCACGACGTCGCGGTGGCCACGCTGCGCGCCGGCCTGGACGCCGCGGTGCGCAGCTGGGCCGCCGACGCCGGCGTCCCTGCTGCCGAGGTGCCGGTGGACATGGCGGTCATCGGCATGGGCCGGCTGGGTGGGGCCGAGATGGGCTACGGCTCCGACGCCGACGTGCTGTTCGTGCACCGGGCCCGGCCCGGGGCGGAGGACGCCAAGGCGACCGCCGCGGCGAACGCGATCGCCCACGCGCTGCGCCGGCTGCTCGGCGAGCCCGCCCCGGACCCGGCCTTCGAGGTCGACGCGAACCTGCGGCCCGAGGGCCGGCAGGGGGCGCTCTCCCGCAGCCTCACGGCCTTCGGTGAGTACTACACCCGCTGGGTCTCCATCTGGGAGGTCCAGGCCCTGCTGCGCGCCGAGCCGGTCGCCGGCGACGAGGATCTCGGCCGGCAGTTCGTCGAGCTGATCGACCCACTGCGGTACCCCGCCGAGGGCCTGTCGCCGGAGCAGGTGGCCGAGATCCGCCGGATCAAGGCGCGGGTCGACAGCGAGCGGCTGCCCCGCGGCGCCGACCCGGCGACGCACACCAAGCTGGGCCGCGGCGGGCTCGCCGACGTGGAGTGGACCGTCCAGCTGCTGCAGTTGCAGCACGCGCACCGGCTCCCCGAGCTGCGGGTCACCTCCACCATCGCCGCGCTCACCGGGCTCAGCGAGGCGGGGCTGCTCGACGTCGAGCAGGCCAACGCGCTGCAGGCGGCCTGGCAGCTGGCCAGCCGGGCCCGCAACGCGGTCTTCCTGGTGCGCGGGCGGCCCGGTGACCAGCTGCCCCGGCAGGGCCTGGAGCTCAGCGGCGTGGCGCGGGCCTGCGGGTACGGCGCCGACATGGACCCCGGCCAGTTCCTCGACGACTACCGGCGGGTCACCCGGCATGCCCGGGCGGTCGCCGAGCACGTCTTCTACGACCGACCCGGGGAGGGCTGAGCCCGGTGTACGTGCCCCCGCACTTCGCCGCGCCGGACGACGCGCCGGCCACCGCGACCGCGGTCGAGCAGGCGCGGGGGAGGGCCGGAGGTTGAGCGGCACCGGCCCCGGGCAGGACCCCGGGGTGACCGCGCAGCCCGCCGAGGAGCTCCCCGCCCCGGATGTCTCCGACGAGACCTTCGCCGCCGCCGAGGACGCCGACCGCCCCGCGCCGGCCGGCGCGGGGGCGGTGACCATCACGCCCTACCGGGACGGACCGCTCATCGTGCGCGGGGACTTCCGGCTGCTCGACACCGACGGTGCCGAGATC
>JAOPUQ010000291.1 GCA_025963425.1 Modestobacter sp.
CCGTGCCTCGCGGTGATGGACGGCTGACGCACGACCTCGACCCCTCTGCTCCCGGTCCCCAGGACGCCTGTGGCGTCTTCGGTGTCTGGGCGCCGGGGGAGGAGGTCGCGAAGCTCACCTACTTCGGTCTGTACGCCCTCCAGCACCGCGGTCAGGAGGCGGCCGGGATCGCGGTGTCCGACGGCGCCTCCGTCGTGGTCTACAAGGACCTGGGTCTGGTCAGCCAGGTGTTCGACGAACCCACCCTGGGCAGCCTGCGCGGGCACCTCGCCGTCGGGCACACCCGGTACTCCACCACCGGCGCCTCCACGTGGGAGAACGCCCAGCCGACGTTCCGCACCACCGGGGGCGGCACCGGGCTGGCGCTGTGTCACAACGGGAACCTGGTCAACACCGCCGAGCTGGCCAGCGCGGCCGCCGACGACGGCGTCGCCGGGGCTTTCACCTCGACGACCGACTCCGACCTGATCACCTCCCTGATCGCCGCCCGCCAGGACCTCTCGGTCGAGGCCGCCGCGATGGAGGTGCTGCCCATGCTCCGCGGCGCCTTCAGCCTCACCTTCATGGACGAGAACACCCTCTACGCCGCCCGCGACCCGCAGGGCGTCCGCCCGCTGGTGCTCGGCCGGCTGGAGCGCGGCTGGGTCGTCGCGAGCGAGACCGCCGCGCTGGACATCTGCGGGGCGTCCTTCGTGCGCGAGGTGGAGCCCGGCGAGCTCATCGCCATCGACGAGGACGGGCTGCGCTCCCAGCACTACGCCCCGGCCGCGCCCAAGGGCTGCGTGTTAGAGTACGTCTACCTGGCCCGGACCGACACCACGATCTCCGGCCGCACCGTGCAAGCCGCCCGGGTGGAGATCGCCCGGCGGCTGGCAAAGGAGCACCCGGCGGACGCCGACCTGGTCATCCCGGTCCCGGAGTCCGGCACCCCGGCCGCGGTGGGCTACGCCGAGGCCTCCGGCATCCCCTACGGCCTGGGCCTGGTCAAGAACTCCTACGTCGGCCGGACCTTCATCCAGCCGTCGCAGACCATCCGGCAGCTGGGCATCCGGCTGAAGCTGAACCCGCTGCGCGACGTCATCCGTGGCAAGCGCCTGGTCGTCGTGGACGACTCGATCGTGCGCGGGAACACCCAGCGGGCCCTGATCCGCATGCTGCGCGAGGCCGGCGCCCTCGAGGTGCACGTGCGCATCTCCTCCCCGCCGGTGAAGTGGCCGTGCTTCTACGGCATCGACTTCGCCAGCCGGGCCGAGCTGGTCGCCAACGGCCTGGACGTCGAAGGCGTGCGGGCCTCGATCAACGCCGACTCGCTGGGTTACGTCTCCGAGCAGGGCCTGATCGCCGCCACCGAGCAGCCGGCCAACCGGCTGTGCACCGCCTGCTTCACCGGCGAGTACCCCATCCCGCTGGGCGAGCCCGAGGTGCTGGGCAAGCACGTGCTGGAGGGGATCGGCCGGCGGACGCTGTCCGCGCCCGACGAGACCGCGCGGGCGGTCAGCGGGTGGACCGGTCAGCAGGCCGGCAGCCCCGCGCTGGCCGGCGGCGCGGACGACGCGCTGTCCCGTCCGTGACCGGCCAGGCATCCGGCGGGGACCCGGTCCCCGGTGAGCTGACGTACGCAGCCTCCGGCGTGGACATCGACGCCGGCGAGCGCGCGGTCACGCTGATGCGCTCGGCGGTGGAGAAGACCAACCGGCCGGAGGTGGTCGGCGGGCTCGGCGGCTTCGCCGGGCTGTTCGCGCTGGACACCGCGAAGTACCGCCGGCCGCTGCTGGCCTCCTCGACCGACGGCGTGGGCACGAAGATCGCCCTGGCCCGGGCGCTGGACCGGCACGACACCGTCGGCATCGACCTGGTGGCCATGGTCGTCGACGACCTCGTGGCCTGCGGCGCCGAGCCGCTGTTCCTGCAGGACTACGTGGCCTGTGGCCGGGTGGTGCCCGAGCGCATCGCCGCGATCGTCACCGGCATCGCGGAAGGCTGCACCCAGGCCGGCGCCGCCCTGGTGGGCGGCGAGACCGCCGAGCACGGTGACCTGATGGACGCCGACGAGTACGACCTGGCCGCCACGGCGGTCGGCGTGGTCGAGGCCGACGCGGTGCTGGGGCCCGAGCGGGTGCGCGTCGGCGACGTCGTGGTCGCGATGGCGTCGTCCGGGTTCCACTCCAACGGCTACTCCCTGGTCCGCCGGGTGGTGGACCGTGCCGGGCTGGACCTCACCGCCACCCCGGCCGGGCTGTCCCGGCCGCTGGCCGACGAACTGCTCGAGCCCACCCGGATCTACGCCCTGGCCTGCCTGGCCCTGGTGGCGGACCTGGGCGTGGACGACGTGCACGCCTTCGCGCACATCACCGGTGGCGGGCTGGCCGGAAACACCGCCCGCGTCGTCCCGGCGGGCCTGGAGGCCGTGCTGGACCGGTCCACCTGGGCGCTGCCGCCGGTCGTCCGCCTCTTCGAGGAGCACGGGGTGCCCCGGGCGGAGTCCGAGCGGGCGTTCAACTGCGGGGTGGGCATGGTCGCCACGGTCTCCCCGGCCTCGGCGGACCGGGCCGTGGAGCTGTTGGCCGCCCGTGGGGTGCCGGCATGGGTCGCCGGCACGGTGGGCGCGGTTCCCGATGCCGGGGACGGCACTGCCCGGCTGGTGGGCTCCTACCGCTGACCCGGCGAGTCGCCCGTCGCCTCGATGGTCCCGGCGCTGCCCGGCCGTCGCGGCCGAACCGGGCGGACCCGGCCGGTGTCCTGCGCGCATGACGACACCGCCGCCCCCGGGACGGGAGCGGCGGTGTCGGTGCTGTGCAGATTGTGCCGGGTCAGCCGGCTCGGTCGGTCAACGACTGGCTGCCCAGTCATCGTCCGTGTCGTCGTCCGGCGCCCATGGATCGCTCAGGGCGTCGTCCTCGGCGTCGGTCGTGCCCCCACGTGCGGGGAACGACGACGGCTGACCAGCGAGCTCACGCTGCAGAGCCGTGAGGTCGGTGTTGGGTGAGCTGTACTTGAGCTCACGGGCCACGCGCGTTTGCTTGGCCTTCGCTCGGCCGCGCCCCATTGGCTCGACCCCCTCGTGACGGAGTAGGGCGCCCAGCTCCGGGCTGGACGGCCCGTGCGGCGACCCCGACTGAGTGACTGTGTCCTCGGGTGAGCTTACGACACGGATCGGTCACGAGCACGCGTCTGGTCCCCGGGCCCCCCGTCCGGAGTGAATCCGTGACCGGTGTCTCACCGGATCGGGGCCCCTGAGCCCCCGGAACGCCCCTCCGGAGCGGCCCGGCGGACCGTCAGCGCGGCAGGCGGATGGTCGACAGCCGGCCCACGGACGACATCCGCTCCTCGGCGAGCCGGTCGGCGGCGACCGCCGGGGAGACCCCCTCCGCGTCGGCGGCGGCGAACACCCGCAGCGCGACGTCGAAGATCATCGTCGTCTTGGCCTCGGCCCGGGCGAAGGAGAACCCGTGCCGCTCGTCCTCCACCTGGATCACGCCGCCGGCGTTGACCAGGTAGTCGGGGGCGTAGAGGATCCCGCGCTCGGCCAGCATCGCCGCGGTGCCCTCGTGGGCCAGCTGGTTGTTCGCCCCGCCGCAGACGATCTCGGCGGGCAGCGCGGCGACCGTGTCGTCGTCCAGCGCTCCACCGAGGGCGCAGGGGGCGTAGACGTCGTGCGGCGTCCGCACCAGGGTGGTGGTGTCCGCGACCGCCTTCACCCGCGGATGGCGACCCTGCACCCGGGCGACGGCGGTCGGGTCGACGTCGGTGACCACGACGTCGGCGCCGTCGGTCACCAGCCGGTCGACCAGCCAGCTGCCCACCTTGCCGACGCCGGCGACGGCGACGGTGCGCCCGGCCAGGGTGGGGGCGCCCCAGCGGTGCTGGGCGGCGGCCCGCATGCCCTGGAAGACGCCGAAGGCGGTGAGCACCGAGGAGTCGCCGCAGCCGCCGAAGGCCTCCGAGCGGCCGTGGGCGAAGCGGGTCTCGCGGGCCACCACGTCCAGGTCGGCGTTGTAGGTGCCCACGTCGCAGGCGGTGAGGTACCGGCCGCCGAGCGCCTCGACGAACCGGCCGTAGGCGCGCAGCAGCACCTCGGTCTTGTCGGTGCGCGGGTCGCCGATGATGACGGCCTTGCCGCCGCCGAGGTCCAGACCGGCGAGGCTGTTCTTGTACGCCATCGCCCGGGACAGCTTGAGCGCGTCGGTGACGGCGTCGTCCTCGGAGGCGTACGGAAAGAACCGGGTGCCCCCCAGGGCGGGGCCGAGGGCGGTCGAGTAGACCGCGATCACCGCCCGCAGCCCGGAGGCCGGATCGGAGCAGAAAACGACCTGTTCGTGCCCGGAGCCCATCACGTCCACGCCCGGCAGCCTAGGCGCGGACCAGCGGGGTCGTCCCTCGGACCGGCGGGGGCTGGGCACCCGCGGGCAGGTCCGTCAGGCCGCGGCAGGAACGGCGGGGCATGATCAGGGGTCGACGCACATGCCCGGCGGCAGTCGGTGCCGCACACTTCCCGGGGTGGCCCACGTCCGGGCGGCCGGGGGACACCGGGGGCGGCGCTGCCCCGCCGACACAGGAGGACACGCACACGATGGCTGGACCCAAGCGGCTGCTCGCACTCGCGCTCGCGGCACCCCTGCTCCTCTCCGCCTGCTCGGGCGGTAGCGACGGCGGCGCGGCCAGCGGAGGCGGCAGCGACCTGAGCTTCGCGGTGGTCACCCACGGGTCGGCCGGCGACGCCTTCTGGGACGTGGTGCAGAACGGCGCCGAGGCGGCCGGCAAGGACCTCGGGGCCGAGGTCGACTACCAGAGCGACGGCGACCCGCAGCGGCAGTCGCAGCTGATCGACGCCGCGGTGAACGCGAAGGTCGACGGGATCGTCGTGTCGATGGCCAACCCCGACGCGCTGCAGGACTCCATCAAGGCCGCGGTCGCCGCCGGCATCCCGGTCGTGACCATCAACTCCGGCGCCGCCCAGTCGGCGGAGTACGGCGCCATCGGCCACGTCGGCCAGGACGAGACGATCGCCGGCCAGGGCGCCGGGCAGCGGCTGGCCGCCGACGGCGCGACCAAGGTGCTCTGCGTCGTCCACGAGGCGGGCAACATCGGTCTGGAGCAGCGCTGCGACGGCGCCTCGCAGGGCCTGGGCACCGATGTGACGCTGGTGCAGGTCGACATCAACGACCTGCAGGCCGCGCAGTCGACGATCACCTCGCAGCTGCAGAGCGACCCCTCGATCGACGGTGTGCTGACCCTGAACAGCGCGGTCGCCTCGATCGCCGCGTCGGCCGTCTCCGACGCGGGCTCCGACGCCGAGGTGGCCACCTTCGACCTCAACGGCGACGTCATCGCCGCCATCCAGAACGGCTCGATCGCCTTCTCGGTCGACCAGCAGCAGTACGAGCAGGGCTACCTGCCGATCGTGATGCTGCAGCTCTACGCGAAGAACCTGAACACCGTCGGCGGTGGGCAGCCGGTGCTGACCGGCCCGGGCATCGTCGACGCGGACAACGTCGACGAGATCGCCGACCTGGCCTCGGCCGGCACCCGCTGAGCACGGTCGACGAGGCGCCGGCGAGCCGGCCGGGCACCCCGCGGGAACACGGCGACGAGCGGCTGGCCGCGACCGGGCTGTGGCGCCGGGTGCTGGTCAAGCCGGAGCTGGGGTCGCTGATCGGCGCGATCGTCGTCCTGGCGTTCTTCGCCGCGTCGTCGGAGACGTTCCGCTCGCCCGGCGGGATCGCCAACTGGCTGGACCCGGCCTCGACGCTGGGCATCATGGCGGTGGCGGTCGCGCTGCTGATGATCGGCGGTCACTTCGACCTGTCGGCCGGCGTGATGACCGGGACGACGGCGCTGACCGTGGGCATCGTGGCCGGAAAGCTGGAGCAGAACATCTGGCTGGCGATCGCCGTCGCGCTGGTGATCGCGCTGGCCATCGGCTTCGCCAACGGCTGGCTGGTCACCCGCACCGGGCTGCCCAGCTTCATCATCACGCTGGGCACCTTCCTCATGCTCCAGGGCCTGAACCTGGGCCTGACCAAGGCGTTCACCGGCACCGTCGTGGCCAACGGCATCTCGGCCGCACCGGGGTACGACTCGGCGAAGGCCGTCTTCGCCTCCACGGTGACGATCGCCGGGCAACCCTTCCGGATCGCCATCCTGTGGTGGCTGCTGGTCACCGCGGTGGGCACCTGGGTGCTGCTGCGGACGCGGTTCGGCAACTGGGTGTTCGCCACCGGTGGGGATGAGGTGGCCAGCCGCAACGTCGGCGTCCCGGCTCGGCGGACGACGATCACCCTGTTCATGACCACCGCGACGGCCGCCTGGTTCGTCGGCACGATCCTCGCCGTCCGGCTGACCTCGGTGCAGGCCAACACCGGCACCGGCAACGAGCTGATCTACATCGTCGCGGCGGTGATCGGCGGCTGCGTGCTCACCGGCGGGTTCGGGTCGGCGGTCGGCGCCTCACTGGGTGCGCTGGTGTTCGGGATGACCCAGCAGGGAATCGTCTACCTGCGCTGGGACGCCGACTGGTTCTACTTCTTCCTCGGCGCGATGCTGCTGCTCGCCGTGCTGGCCAACCGGCTGGTCCGCCGGTACGCCGAGGCGGCCCGCCGATGAGCACCCCTCCGCCGCCGGCCGGGACGCCGCTGCTCGAGCTGCGGGGCATCGGCAAGGACCACGGCTCGGTCATCGCGCTGGACGACATCTCGGCCACCGTGCGCGCCGGTGAGGTGACCTGCGTGCTCGGCGACAACGGGGCGGGCAAGTCCACCCTGATCAAGGTGCTGGCCGGGGTGCACCACCCGACGCGCGGGCAGGTCCTGCTCGACGGTGCGCCGGTCAGCTTCTCCGCGCCCCGCGAAGCGCTGGACGCCGGGATCGCCACCGTCTACCAGGACCTGGCGATGATCCCGCTGATGGCGATCTGGCGGAACTTCTTCCTCGGCTCGGAGCCGACCACCGGCTGGGGGCCGTTCCGGCGCTTCGACAGCGCGACGGCCAAGGAGATCACCCGCCGAGAGCTGGCCGCGATGGGCATCGACATCCGGGACCCCGACCAGCCGGTGGGCACGCTGTCCGGCGGGGAGCGGCAGTCGGTCGCCATCGCCCGGGCGGTGTACTTCGGCGCCCGGGTGCTCATCCTGGACGAGCCGACCTCCGCGCTGGGGGTCAAGCAGGCCGGGGTGGTGCTGCGCTACATCGCCCAGGCGCGCGACCGCGGGCTCGGCGTCGTGTTCATCACGCACAACCCGCACCACGCGCACCCGGTGGGTGACCGTTTCCTGATCCTGAACCGCGGTCGCAGCCTGGGGGAGTTCAGGAAGGACCAGGTCAGCCGGGACGAGCTCACCGGGATGATGGCCGGCGGTCAGGAGCTGGCGCAGCTGGCCGAGGAGCTGGAGCGCCCGACGGGGAGCTGAGCGGCCGAGCGTTCTCGTTCCGAGACGTACGACACTGCGCCGCGTGTTGCCTTTGTTACTGATGGTGATGCTGCGACGCTCGCTGGGCTCATCCGTCCATCCCTCTTCCCCAGGGAGCGACCATGCCGCAGCGTCTGCTGCGCACGTCTCCGAGCCGGCCACCCGGCCGGCGCCGGGCACCTCGAGCGATCGCCGGCCTGCTGGCCGCCGTGCTGGCCGGCGTGGTGCTCGCGGCCGGGGCGACACCGGCCGCCGCTGCTCCGGAGAACCCCACGGACGGCGAGCTCGCCGATGCCGCGGCCCAGCAGCAGGCGGCGGCCGCCGAGGTAGGCCGGATCGCCGCGCTGGTCGCCGACGCGGAGTCCCGGCTGGAGCAGGTACAGGTGCAGGCCGAGGCGGCCGGCACCGCCTACCTGGCGGCGGAGGAGGAGCGGCAGCTGGCCGAGGAGGCCGCGGTCCGCGCGGCGGCCGAGCTGCAGGTGGCGGCGGAGGCGGTCGCCGCGTCGGAGCTGCGGATCGCCGACTTCTCCCGCGACGCCTACATGAACGGCAGCACCCTGACCAGCGAGATGGCGCTGCTGGACGTCGACGGCCCCGGGGAGCTGGTGCAGAAGGCGGCTCTGCTGCAGTACGTCGCCGACCACCAGGTGGACGTCCTCGGGCAGCTGGAGGCCGCCCAGGCGCGCCAGGCCGACGCCGACGCAGCCGCCCGTGCCGCCCGCGACGAGAAGGCCGCGGCCGAGGAGCGGGCGCAGACGGCCAAGGCGGCCGCCGACGCCCAGGTGGCCGCGCAGCAGACCGCCTACGAGCAGATGAGCACGCAGAAGGCGGACCTGGACCGGCAGCTGCAGGACGCCCAGGTGCATCTGCTGGAGCTGCAGGGCGCGCGCAACGCCTACGAGCAGTGGCAGGCCCAGAAGCGGGCGGAAGAGGCGGCCGCGGCCGCGGCCCAGCAGCGGGCGGC
>JAOPUQ010000292.1 GCA_025963425.1 Modestobacter sp.
CGCCAGGGCGCTCGCCGGGTCCGGCCGGCCGGCGGCCGCCACCCACTCACTGAGCACGCCGGCAGCGAACGCGTCGCCGGCCCCGGTGGTGTCCACCACCGCCGCCGGGTGCGCCGGGGCGTGCAGCAGCTCCCCGCCGGCGGCCCACAGTGCGCCCTGGGCGCCCAGGCTCACCACGACGACGGGGTGGGCGTCGGCCAGGGCCCGGGCCGCGTCGCCGACGTCGGCGCAGCCGGTCAGCAGCCGGGCCTCGTCGGCGTTGGGCATCAGCAGCGTGGCCGCGGCCGTGTCGGCCCGCCAGCGCTCCACCCCGTAGCCGGACAACGGTCCGGTGGACGCCGGGTCCAGCGACACCGTGCACCCGGCCCCGACCGCGGCGGCCAGCGCCGCCAGGCCGGCCTCGCGCGTCCCCGGGTCCAGCAGCGTGTAGCCGGACAGGTGCAGGTGACCGCCGGGCGCGGGAGCCGGCACGTCAGCCGGGCGCAGCGCCAGGTTGGCGCCGCGGTCGGCCAGCATGCTGCGCTGCCCGTCGGGTTCCACGAGGCTGACGATCGTGCCGGTGGCAGCTCCCGGCACGGTGCGCAGCGCCAGCCGCACCCCGCCGCCGGCGAGCTCCCCGGCCAGCGCCGTACCGGCCGCGTCCTCGCCGATGCAGCCGGCCAGCAGCACCGTCGTCCCGAGCGCGGCCAGGTGCGCGGCCACGTTCGCCCCCGCGCCGCCGCCCCGGCTGGCGATCGACGCCGGCCGGTCCGAGCCGGGGGCCGGTGCACCCGCGAGCAGGACGACGACGTCGGTCGCGATGTCGCCGACCACCACGACCGCCGGCGCGGGCTGGTCGCCGGCCATGGTCAGCGGGGGAGCGCTGCGAGCTCGACCGCGATCTGCCCGGCCAGCTCGGCGTTGCGCAGCACCAGGCGCACGTTGACGGCCAGGGTCGCGCCGCCGCTGGCCCGGTGCAGGTGGTCGAGGATGAACGGGGTGACGTCCTTGCCGCGCGCCCCGGCCGCGTCCGCGGCGGCCAGCGCGTCGGCGATCACCCGGTCGTGCAGCTCGGTGTCCAGCTGCTCGCCGACCGGCAGCGGGTTGCCCACCACCACCGCGCCGGCGGAGAGGCGGCGACGGGCGGCGAACACGGCGGCGGCCTGCCCGGCGTCCTCGACCGACCAGTCCAGCGGGTGGCCGGAGTCGGCGACGTAGAACCCGGGGAAGCGCAGCGTGCGGTAGCCGACCACGGTGACCGAGAGGGACTCCAGCCGCTCCAGCGTGGCCGGCACGTCGAGGATCGACTTCACCCCCGCGCAGACGACGACCAGCGAGGTCCGGGCCAGGGCGACCAGGTCGGCGGACTCGTCGAAGGTGTCGGTGGCGTGCCGGTGCACCCCGCCCAGCCCGCCGGTGGCGAACACCCCGATGCCCGCCTGCGCGGCCAGCAGCGCGGTGCTGGACACCGTGGTGGCTCCGCTGCGGCCCAGGGCGGCGGCCACGGGCAGGTCCCGGACCCCCAGCTTGGCCAGCTCCGGGTCGGCGCACACCCGGTCGACCTCGGCGGCGGTGAGGCCCACGTGCGGCACCCCGTCCAGCACGGCGATCGTCGCCGGCACCGCGCCCCCGGCGCGGACGGCGGCCTCCACGTCGTCGGCGGCCCGGCGGTTCTCCGGGCGCGGCAGACCGTGCGCGAGCAGCGTGCTCTCCAGCGCCACGACCGGGCGGCCAGCGGCGAGCGCCTCGGCCACCTCCGAGGAGAGGACGGCGCGGGTGGCGGGGTGGGCCGGAGAAGAGCTCGGGGAACCGGGGGACATCTGCACCCTGTCATCATGGACGGCGGTGCAGCGTCGGCCGGCGACCCTCCGGCGCCCGGCCCCGTACCCCGACCCCATGGGAGCAGCCGTGAGCAGCAGCGACATCCTCGAGCGCCCGGACGTCCGCGAGTCCGACACCGGCAGCGCCAACGAGGTGTTCCACTACGTCAAGAAGAACAAGATCGCCGAGAGTGCTGTCATGGGCACCATGGTCGAGGCGCTGTGCGGCGAGGTCTTCCCGGTGACCAAGACCCCGAAGCCCGGCAGCCCGGTGTGCCCGGCGTGCAAGGAGGTCTACCAGCAGCTCAAGCGCGACTGAGCGGTCGCCGTTCCCGGGCGCCGGCCCGGGGACGGCAACGTCAGCGGATGCCGAGCTTGCGGGCCTCGAGCTCGATCTTGGCGGCCCGGCGGCGGCGCCGGCGGCGGTCGTGCCGGCGCTGCTGCGCCGGCCAGTGGGCCTCGATGGTGGCGTTGAGCTCCGCACCCAGCAGCGTGGACATGCCGAGGAAGAAGCAGAACAGCAGCGCGGCGATCGGTGCCGCGAGCGCGCCGTACGGCAGCGCGGTGGTCAGGATGTCGGCCACGTAGGCCCGCAGCAGTGACGCCGCCACCACGAAGAACGCCATCGCGAACACCGCGCCCGGCAGGTGCCGGTGCCAGGGGATCCGCTTGGGCAGCGTCACGTGGTACAGGCTGGCCAGCGCCAGGACCAGGGCCACCAGCACCAGCGGCCAGTAGACGGCGTTGACCAGCAGCGTGGCCGTGGGGCGCCAGTCCACCGGCAGCAGCGAGACCAGCACCTCCCGGCCCAGCACCAGCAGCGGCAGGGTGAGGACGGCGATGACCAGCGCCACCACGAACAGCCACAGCGCCATCAGCCGGGTGGTGATCGGCCCGCGGACGTCGCGCTGGTCGTAGGCGATGACGATGGTGTTGACGAAGGTCGCGGTCGCCGACGAGCCGGCCCACAGTGACAGCAGGAAGCCGACGCTGACCACGTCGAGCCGGCCGGACCCCAGGATGTCGTTCAGGGTGGGTCGCACGAGTGAGTCGACGACGTCGGCGGTGACGCCCTCCGAGGCCAGCGTGAGCAACCGTTCCTGGATCTGCTGCACGCGGTCGGTGCCGATCCAGTCACCGAGGTAGCCCAGCGACCCCAGCAGCCCGATCAGCAGCGGCGGGACCGAGAGCACCTGCCAGAAAGCGGCCTCCGCGGAGAGGCCGAGGATGCGGTCGCCCCAGGCCTTGGCCACCGTGTGGCCCAGCAGCTGCAGCGGGACCCGCACCGCCGCCGGGAGGCGGTCCAGCCTCGCCCCCGACGTGCGGGCAGGCCCTGCCGTGGCTGTAGCGACCGTGGCACCGGTGTGCGCGGCCGGGTCGGCCTGCCCCCCGGCGCCGGCGGGAGACCCGGGGCCCGGCGGCGACGGCTGCGGGCTGTCGCCCGCCGACTCCGGATCGCGTCCGTCCAGCTCACCGGCGTGCGCCGTTGGACTGGGCGGGACGACACGAGGCACCGGACCAGTGTGCACGGCCTGGTGCGCAGTGGTGCCGTGGTGGTCCGGACACGCCCACCCCCAGGGGGGAGACGGCTCAGCCGGTGGGCGTGGCCGGGGGGGTGGTGGGAGCGGTGCCGGCCGGCGTCTCCGGCGCGGGGGCGGGCGGCGGCACGCAGCGGATGATCGCCTCCGCCGCGTAGCGGGTGTTGAAGTTCTCCCGGCGCAGCTCCGCCCCGGTGTCCGGGTTCTTGAAAACCCGGGTGACGGTGATGTCGAAGCCCGTCGACCCGGACTGCGGGGTGCAGTTGCCGTCGTCGACCTTCTCCTGGACCGCCGGCTCGCGGGCGTTGCGGCGCTCGCTGCTGACCGACTCGATGTCGTAGTGCTTGGTGCCCCAGAACCGCACGGTGAGCGTGCCGGGCACCCACTCGGTCTGCACGTAGATGCCGGTGTGGGTGTCGTTCTTCCACTGCAGGTCGATCTGGCCCTCGTAGACCGTGGCCTCGCGTCCGGCGGGGTAGCGGCTGATGTAGAAGCTGTGCGGCTTGTGGTAGACGTCCTCGAGGCCGGCGAAGAAGACGGCGTTGAACATCGTGGTGGCGAACTGGCTGATCCCGCCGCCGACGGCCTGGGAGAGCTCGCCGCCGCTGATCACCGCCGCCGGCACGTACCCCTGGGCGGTGCCCCGGGGACCGGTGTAGCCGTTGAGGCTGAAGGTCTCACCGGGCCGGACCACCGCACCGTCGACCTCCGCGGCCACGACCCGGATGTTGGTCCCGCTGGCGCTGCTGGTGAAGTTCGTGGAGAAGGAGCTGACCTCCTCCTTGATGCCCAGCGCCTCGGCCTGCTCGGTGGTGAAGGTCGCCGGCACCGGGCCGAGGGTGGCCGTCACCGAACGCGGCGCGGGGTCGTCGAGGACCGGCAGCAGCTGGTCGGCGAGCTCGGTGGGGTTGATCCCCTGGCCGTCGACCGAGGGGACGACGCTGATCGCGCTGCCGGAGACCTCGAAGCGCGCGTCCTCCGCCGGCGTGCCGAAGACGGCGAACTGCTCGCCCATCGACGTCTGCAGGGCTGCGGGGTCCAGTGCCACGGCGAGGGTGCCGTCCTCGGACGGCGTGAAGGTCAGGGCGGCGGCGATGGCGCTGACCGGCAGCTCGACGGAGTCCCCGCCGTCCGCACCCAGGACCGTCACCGGCGCGGACAGCGCCGGGGCGACCGTCTCGTCGAGGACCCGCTGGGCGTCGTCGGCCTGGACCCGCACCCGGGCGAGGTCCACCGGCAGCTCGATGGGGGTCGTCGGGTCGCCGCCGCCGGACAGTGCGGCGGTGATCGCCGCCGCCGCGCCCTCCCGGTCGACGGTGCGGCCGTCGACGGGCTCCACCACGCTGGGCGTCGTCCCGTCCAGGGCGATGGTCGCGTCGACCGCGACGCGGTCGACCGTGGCGGCGAACTGCTCGAGCTGGGCGGCCATCGCCGTCTCGTCGGAGGTGAGCACCGGGTCGACCTCGCGGTCGGCGACCAGCGTCGACAGCCGGGTCCAGGGGTTGAGCGGTTGCCCGTCGGCGACGTCGACGGTGCCCGGGGCGTCCAGCGCGATGCCGGCCGCGGGCGGATGCAGGACCCCCTGCACGCCGTCGGCGACGAGGGTGTGGTCGGCGCTGACCCGCGGCCCCAGCTCCTCGGTCAGCCGGTCGGCCGCCGCGGCGGGGGACAGGCCGCCGATGTCGACCCCGGCCACCACGGTGTGCCGGGGCACGTCGTCGCCGGCGACGAGCAGGTCCACGCCGTAGACCGCGGCCAGCGCGACCACGGCCGCGGCGGGCGCGAGCACCGCGCGGCGGCGCCACCAGGGCCGGCCGTCGGCCGGTCGACAGTGGTCGTCCGGCCCGCCCGGGCCGTCGGGATCGGCCGGCGGGGGAGG
>JAOPUQ010000396.1 GCA_025963425.1 Modestobacter sp.
CGTCGCCGAAGCGGGGAGCCGCGAAGGCGCAACCCGACGATGCGGAGCGGGCGCGGCAGGCGGCGGAGCAACGCCGCCGGGAGGCCGAGGAGCAGCGCCGCCGCGAGCTGGCCCAGGCCGAACAGGACGCCGAGGAGGCGGCCGCCGTCGCCCGCGACACCGCGGCCGCGGCCGACGCCGCCGAGCAACGGGTGGCCGGGCTCCGCTCGCTGGAGGAGGAGCTGCGGGCCCGGGTGGCCGAGCTCGAGAAGGAGCTGCGCCGGACGCAGCAGCGGGCACGGAGCGCGGTCACCGACCTCGCCGAGGCTGAGCGGCGCCGCGACGCCGCGGGCCGCCGGGCGGACACCGCGGCCGCGATCCGGGACCGGTCGGTGGCGCGGGCCGAGAAGCTGCGCGCGGCCGACGCCTGACGGCTCAGCCGGGCGCGGTGCTGCCGGGCCCTGGGCCGGCCGACCGGCGCCGTCGCTTGTCCCGGTAGAGGGCGGTGTCGGCGCGCTGCAGCAGTGTCGCCAGTGAATCGCCCTCGGCCGCCGTGGCGGTGCCGACCGACCAGGACGCCGGGGCGTCCTCGGCGAGCCGGTCCAGCACCTCCTGCGCGCCGGTGGCGTCGGTGCCCGGCAGGCACAGCACGAACTCGTCGCCGCCGTACCGGCCCAGCAGATCCGAGGTGCGCAACCGCGCCGACCACTGGGCGGTCAGGGCACGGAGGAGGGCATCGCCGCCGCTGTGCCCGAGCCGGTCGTTGACCTCCTTGAAGCCGTCGAGGTCGAGCACCGCGACGGTGATCGGCTCCCCGGCACGCCGTGCTCCCGCCAGGCTGCGGGTGGCCTCCGCCGTCCAGGCCCGGCGGTTGGCGAGCCCGGTGAGCGGGTCCGTGGTTGCCGCCTGGCGCAGCCGCGCCGTCAGCCGGCTTTCTGCCTCGGTGAGCACGCAGGCGGCCACCACGGCGATGGTCCAGGGCAGCGCGAAGCCGGCCGGCTCGGCGAGGACCACGCCCAGGCTCACGAGGACGGCGGCGGCTCCCATGTGCGCCCGGGCGGCGCCCAGGGAGAAGAAGTGCGCGGCGTAGAGCCCGAGGCAGATGAGCACCGGGCCCAGCCCGACGATGCCGACCGCGGTGGCGGACCGGGCGGCGAGCAGCGCCACCAGGACCGTCAGCAGGGCCAGCGCCGCGTGCAGGGCGACGCGGGAGCGGGCGCCGACGGCCCACACGAGCGTCGCCGTCCCCAGGCCGGTGCCGCCCAGCACCCAGGCGAGCCCGACCGGGGTGTCCGGCGACATCGGCCACGCCGCGCCGGCGAAGCAGAAGATCCCCGCCAGGGCGTGCACCAGCGCCAGCAGTCGCACCTCGGCCGGTCTGCCCCGGTCCGTCATCCCGCCGTCCATGTCAGGACGGTCATCGGCAACCGGCTCGCCGAGCTGGAGTCGGACCTCCCCATTCGGCGGGCGTCAGGCAGCGACGGCGGGCTCGCGCCAGATCCGGGTGACCGCCAGGGCCAGGGCGCCGAGGGCGCCGACGACGGCGAAGACGTAGAAGCCCCACGGGAAGGCGATGCCGGCCGACAGCAGCGCCCCGCCGATGAGCGGCCCGGTGATGGCCCCGACCCGCCCGACGCCGGCCGCCCAGCCCAGCGCCGTCGCGCGGACCTGTGGCGGGTGGTTGGCGCTGGTGAACGCGTAGACGAGCACCTGGGCACTGAAGACGAAGCAGCCGGTCAGGAAGACCATGACGTAGATGCCGGCCAGGGGCAGCCGCACCGACAGCAGGGCCAGGAAGACCGCACCGGCGGCGAACCACACGATCCCGGCGGCCCGGGATCCGGTGCGCTCGGCGACCCGGCCGGCCACCAGCAGCCCGGCGATCGCGCCGAGGTTGAGCACGAGCAGGAAGGCGAGCGCCGCCCCGAGGTCGTAGTCGGCCTCGCGCATGATCGTGGGCAGCCAGCCGTTGAGGCCGTAGACCAGCAGCAGCCCCATGAACGAGGTGACACCGAGGGCGAGCGTGGTGCGCAGCCGCCCGCCGGTGAACAGCGTGGCGATCGACGCCTTCGAGCCGGTGGGCACCGTGGGGGCGGCCTCCAGCTCCAGGCCGTGCCGGGCCGCGACCTGCTCGGCCTCGGCGCGACGGCCGGAGGCCAGCAGGAAGGCCGGGGACTCGGGCAGGTGCTTCAGCATCAGCGGGATCAGCACGAACGCCGGCAGGCCGCCGATGACGAACATCCAGCGCCAGCTCATCTGTTCCAGGACGACGATCGCCAGCGCCGAGGTGATCACCGCGCCCACGTGGTAGCCGGTCATCATCGTGGTGGTCGCCCGGCCGCTGGCCCGCCGGGTGAACTCGTTGACCATCGCGATCGCCGTCGGCAGGCAGCCGCCCAGGCCCAGTCCGGCGAGGAAGCGCAGCAGCCCGAACACCCCGGCGTTCGGCGCGACGGCGCACAGCAGGGTGAACACGGAGAAGGAGGCGACCGCGCCGATCAGCGCCCTGCGCCGGCCCAGGGCGTCGGTGAGGGCCCCGATGGTGAGCGCGCCGATGGTCATGCCCACCAGCCCGATGGTCACCACGAAGGTCGCGCCGCTGTCGCTGAGCGCCCACTCCTCGGGCGTGCGCAGCGTCGGGACGACGGTGCCGACGACCACCAGGTCGAAGCCGTCGAGGAGGACGGCGGTCCAGCAGAGCGCGGCGACCCAGCTGCCGGCGCGGGAGACGGCCGGAGCCGTGCGGGATGGCGTGGACAAGCGGTCCTCCATGTCGAGCGGCGATGCTTGACGGACGTCGCTCGACGGTAGGCACTGCGGTGTCGCTGTCCCGAATTCCCTTCCGCTGCACGGAAGGGTGGCTGGACGGTGGGGTACGTCCCTGGCAGAACGGTCGCGCACCACTCATCGATGAGGCGAGGGACAGATGGCACTGCTGGAAGACGGCGCGTGGCGCGGCAAGGTGTGGACCGGGGCGTGGACCGAGGGCACTGGGGGCACCTACGCCGCCATCGAACCGGCCACCGGCGCCGAGCTGGGTGACGTCGGCAAGGCCGCCCCCGCCGATGTGGAGAAAGCCGCCGTCCGTGCGGTGGACGCCCAGCGTCAGTGGGCGGCGCTGCCGTTCGACCAGCGCGCCGCGGTGCTGCGCCGGGCCGGCGACCTGCTCGTCGCCAACTCCGACGAGATCACGACCTGGCTGGCCCGGGAGTCCGGCGCCATCCAGCCCTTCGGTGACTTCCAGGTGCACACCAGCGCCCAGGAGTGCTACGAGGCCTCCGCGCTGCCCAGTCACCCCTACGGCGAGCTGCTGCGCTCCGGGTCGCCGCGGCTGTCCTTCTCCCGGCGGGTGCCGGTCGGCGTCGTCGGCGTCATCGCGCCGTTCAACGTGCCGACCATCCTGGCCATCCGGGCCATCGCTCCGGCGCTCGCGCTGGGCAACGCGGTCATCCTCAAGCCCGACCCGCGCACGGCGGTCTCCGGCGGAGCCATGTTCGCCCGCATCTTCGAGGAGGCCGGCGTCCCGGCCGGGGTTTTCCAGGTGCTGCCCGGCGGCGCCGACGTCGGCGAGGCGCTGGTCGTCGAGCCCGCCGTCCGGGTCATCGCCTTCACCGGCTCCACCAAGGCCGGCCGCGCGGTCGGCGCCCTGGCCGGCCAGCACCTCAAGCGGGCGCACCTGGAGCTCGGGGGCAACTCCGCACTCATCGTGATGCCCGACGTCGACGTGACCGCGGCCGCGTCCGTCGGTGCCTGGGGCACCTTCGCCCACTCCGGGCAGATCTGCATGGCGACCAGCCGGCACCTGGTCCACGAGTCGATCGCGGAGGAGTACACCGCGATCCTGGCCGGCAAGGTCGAGCACCTGCCGGTCGGCGACCCGTTCCGCGACCAGGTCGCGCTCGGCCCGATCATCGACGCCAACCAGCGTGACCGGGTGCACGGGCTGGTCACCGCCAGCGTCGAGGCCGGTGCCACGGTGCGCACCGGCGGGACGTACGAGGGGCTGTTCTACCGGCCGACCGTGCTCGGCGACGTCCCGGTCGACGCGCCGGCCTACCAGCAGGAGATCTTCGGCCCGGTCGCCCCGGTGACGCCGTTCTCCTCGATCGACGAGGTGGCGTCGCTGGCTGCCGGCACCGAGTACGGGCTGTCACTGGGCATCCTGACCCGCGACGTCTACGCCGGGCTGCAGCTGGCCGAGCGCATCCCGTCCGGCCTGGTGCACATCAACGACCAGACGGTCAACGACGAGGCCGTGGCACCGTTCGGTGGCGTGGCCGCCTCGGGCACCGGTTCCCGGCACGGTGGCCCGCAGGCCAACATCGAGGCGTTCACCGAGACCCAGTGGGTCACGCTGCGCGGGGACCTGCCGGCCTACCCGTTCTGACCCGCTCCCGGACGGCACCGGCCCGGTCCCCCCAGTGCGGAGGCCGGGCCGGTGCCGTCCGGCGTGGTGCCGGTGCGACGGTCAGGCGGACTGACGTCCGGTGACGTCGACGGGCTGGCCGGAGTGGCGCTGCCCGCCGGTCTTGGAGACCTCGAAGTCGGGGCCGAGCTCCTCCAGGGCCAGCCGGCCGTACACCTGCTGCTGGGTGGCGACCCGCTCCGACCGGCCGCGGCCGAGGAAGCTGACCATCCAGTGCAGCACGGTGGTGACGCGGCTGCGGAAGCCGACGATGTAGGCCAGGTGGACCACCAGCCACATCATCCAGGCGATGAAGCCCGACAGCTTGATCTTCCCGATCTGGGCGACCGCGGAGAACCGCGAGATCGTCGCCATGCTGCCCTTGTCGTGATAGCGGAACTCCGGCGCGGTGGCCCGGCCGGCAACCCGGGCCTTTATCGCGTCGGCGGCGAAACGGCCGCCCTGGATGGCCACCTGGGCCACGCCGGGGAGCCGGTTGAGGGAGATCATGTCGCCGACGACGTGCACCTCGGGGTGGCACGGCAGCGTGAGGTCAGGCTGTACGGAGATGCGCCCGGCGCGGTCGACGGCGGCCCCGGACTGCTCGCCCAGCTGCGTGCCGAGCGGGCTGGCCTGCACGCCGGCGGCCCAGATCTTGGTGGCGGCGTGGATCCGGCGCTGGTGACCGTCGCCGTCCTTGACCACGATGCCGTCGATGTCCACGTCGGTCACCATCGCGCCCAGCTGGACCTCGATGCCGATCTCGTTCAGCCGCTTGTGCGCCTTCTGGCCCAGCGAGCCGAACGGCGGCAGCACCTGCGGCGCCGCATCGAGCAGGATGACCCGGGCCGAGGTCGGGTCGATGGTGGTGAAGTCGCGCTGCAGGGTGCGGCGGGCCAGCTCGGCGATCTGCCCGGCCATCTCCACGCCGGTGGGGCCGGCGCCGACGACGACGAAGGTCAGCAGCCGGTCGATCTCGGCCGGGTCGGTGGCGAGCTCCGCGAGCTCGAAGGCGCCGAAGATGCGGCCCCGCAGCTCCAGGGCGTCGTCGATGCTCTTCATGCCCGGTGCGAACTCGGCGAAGTGGTCGTTGCCGAAGTAGGACTGGCCGGCGCCGGCGGCGACGATCAGCTCGTCGTAGGCGTGCACGGTGGTGCGGCCGAGCACCGTGGAGGTGACGGTGCGGGCCTCGAGGTCGACATCGGTGACCTCGCCGAGCACGACCCGGGTGTTCTCCTGGTTCCGGAGGATCTCCCGGGTGGCCGGCGCGATCTCACCGGGGGAGAGGATGCCGGTGGCGACCTGGTAGAGCAGCGGCTGGAAGAGGTGGTGGGTGGTCTTGGCGACCAGCGTCACGTCGACCGGGGCCTTGCGCAGCCGCTGGGCGGCGAACAACCCGCCGAACCCGGACCCGACGATGACCACTCGGGGTCGCTGGCCGGTGTGCACGGTGCCTCCTGATGTCGTCATGATGACTCATCCTCCCATTCCACCGCCGGCTTCCGCGGGCACCCCGGGTCGGTGGGCGTGGCCGCGGCCACCGGGCCGGTCCTCGCTCAGGTGAGCAGCGACCGGCTGCTGGGTGTTCCCGGTGTGGTGCTCGTCCCTGGGCTGGGTCTGGACCAGCGCTCCTCGGCCCGGGTGCGCCGGCGGATCGCCGCCGACGTCGTCCTGCTGCCGGGGATGGGCCGGCGGAGCGCGGTGCCCTCGATCGACGACCTCGCCCGGCTGCTCCTGGGCCGGCTCGGGCCCGGGCCGGTGCTGCTGGTCGGTCACTCGCAGAGCTGTGAGGTCGTGGTCGCGGCCGCGGCGCGCGACGACCGGGTCACCGGGTTGCTGCTGCTGGGCCCGACCACCGACCCGCCGATGCGGCGGCTGCCGGTGCTGGCGCTGCGCTGGGTGCGGACGGCGGTGCGCGAGCCGTGGTGGCAGGTGCCGCTGATCCTGGCGCAGTGGTTGCGGACCGGGCCCCGGGCCATGGTGGCGCTGTGGCGGCGGACCGCGCCGGACCCGGTCGACGAGCGGCTGCGCGGGGTCGGGGTGCCCGTGCTCGTCGTCCGCGGCACCCGGGACGCGCTGTGCCCCCGGGACTGGGCGGCGCACCTGGCCGGCTGCGCGCCGCGGGGCCGGCTGGTGGAGCTGGCCGGGGCGGCGCACATGACGGTGCAGAGCCATCCGGACGACGTCGTCCGGCTGCTGCAGGAGCTCGGCGCCGCCCCGGCCGTGCCCGCGGGGGGACGGCCGGGTCGGCGACGGTCCGGGGCGCTGCCCGAGGTCAGGCGGAGACGGCCTCGCGGGCCTTCTTGATGGCGGCGCCGGCCACGGTGGCCTTCGCTGCCTTCCGGCCGGCCTTCTTCGCGGCCTTCCGGTGGCTGCGGGAGGCCATGCCCCTGCCCTTCGGGGCCGGGGCGCCCTCGAGGAGCCCGTGGGTGAGCAGGCCGATCCCGATGCCGAGCATCCACACGTCCTTGGCGATCGGCAGGCCCTCCTGGGTCGGCGCGACGCTCCTGCCCGGCTTGGTCATGCCGGGGGTGCGCAGGTAGAGACCCAGCAGGCCGGCGGAGAAGCCGGTCAGGGCCGCGCCGGCGACTGCGGTCGGCACGAAGGGGGTCAGCAGGGCCGCCCCGAGCACGATCTCGGTGGTCGACAACGTCTTGGCGAACGTGGCCGGCGGAACCTTCTTGAGGAAGGGGTAGGTGCCGGCGGCGAAGCCGTGCAGGCCGGCGGCGGTGGCCTCGTCGGCTTTCCGCTTCCCCAGACCGGAGTTCAGGATGAAGGCGCCGGTGGCGACGCGCGGGGCGATCTCGCTGGGGGTGATGGGCAGGCGCATGGGGGGACCTCACTGGGTGACGGGGTGGTGCAGTGTTCAACTGCATCCTTCTCCCGTACCCAGGTGCCCGCGAGATCAGGTCCTGAACCCGGAGACGACGCCGGGCTGGTTGTTGCCTCGGGGTGCACGAGGCAACAACCAGCCCGGGCTGATCGGTGGTGCGGAGGGTCAGCGCCCGGCGCGCCCGCGGCTGCGGCCGGCG
>JAOPUQ010000403.1 GCA_025963425.1 Modestobacter sp.
AGCAAGGAGGAGATCGCCAAGCGGGTTGACGAGGCCGCCAAGATCCTCGACCTGGAGACCTTCCTGGACCGCAAACCCAAGGCGCTGTCCGGCGGCCAGCGTCAGCGGGTGGCCATGGGCCGCGCCATCGTCCGTTCACCGCAGGTGTTCCTCATGGACGAGCCGCTGTCGAACCTCGACGCCAAGCTGCGCGTGCAGACCCGCACCCAGATCGCCGCCCTGCAACGCCGGCTCGGCACGACCACCGTCTACGTCACCCACGACCAGGTCGAGGCGATGACGATGGGCGACCGGGTGGCGGTCCTCCGTGCCGGAGTCCTCGAGCAGTGCGACACCCCGCTGCGGCTCTACCAGCAGCCGGCCAACGTCTTCGTCGCCGGGTTCATCGGTTCTCCCGGCATGAACATCGCCGAGTTCCGGCTGGAGGACGGCGAGGCGGTGCTCGGGCGGGCGCGGGTCCGCCTGACACCGCCCTCTCTGACCGCGCTGGGCGAGGAGGGCGCCGACCGTGTGGTCCTCGGCTTCCGCCCGGAGTCCCTCGAGATGGTCGCGGAGAGCGTGCCTGGCGCCTTCCCCGTGATCGTGGGCGTCGTGGAGGAACTCGGCTCGGACGCGTTCCTGCACGGAACCCTGCCGGAGCTGCCCGAGGGGACCGGGACGGAGAGCGGGAACGTCATCGCCCGGGTCGATCCGGCCGGGCCGCCCGCGAAGGGCGAGCGCGTGCATCTGCGCATCCAGCCCGGCAAGGAGCACGTCTTCTCGCCGAAGACCGGGTTGCGACTCTCCGGCTGAGACCCGGCCGGACCTGGTCCGCCCCCGTCGACCGCCGCTCCTGCGGAAGGACCTCCGATGCAGCTCAGCGCCTCTACCCTGCCGGCACTGCGCGGGTCCGTGTCCATCCCGAGCTACGACCGGGTCGGTCTGCGCGCCGGCATCGTGCACATCGGAGTGGGTGGCTTCCACCGCTCGCACCAGGCCATGTACCTCGATCGGCTGCTCGAACAGGGGAAGGCCCACGAGTGGGCGATCTGCGGTGTCGGGGTACTCCCCTCCGACCGCCACATGCGCGAGGTGATGGCGGCACAGGACTGCCTCTACACGCTGGTGGTCAAGAACCCCGACGGATCCCTCGACGCCCGGGTCATCGGGTCCATCGTGGAGTACCTGTTGGCGCCCGACGACCCCGAGGCGGTCGTGGAGAAGATGGCCGACGAGCAGACGCGGATCGTGTCCCTGACGGTCACCGAGGGCGGCTACAACATCTCGGCCGTCACCGGCGCGTTCCTCTCCGACGCCCCCGACATCGTGAGCGACCTGCAGTCGGGCGCGGCCCCGCGGACCGCGTTCGGGCTCGTGACCGAGGCACTGGTCCGCCGGCGCACCCGCGGGGTCCCGCCGTTCACGGTGCTGTCCTGCGACAACATCCCGGAGAACGGCGACGTCGCCCGGCACAGTTTCGCCGCCTTCGCCGGCCTCCGTGACCCCGGGCTCGGCGAATGGGTCCGCGATTCGGTCTCCTTCCCCAACACGATGGTCGACCGGATCACCCCCGCGACCACGGACGAGGACCGCGCCGAGGTCGCCCGCCGGTTCGGGGTCGAGGACGGGTGGCCGGTGGTCTGTGAGCCGTTCACCCAGTGGGTGGTGGAGGAGCGGTTCGGCACCGGCCGTCCTCCACTGGAGGACGTCGGGGTGCAGATGGTCGAGGACGTCGAGCCCTACGAGTTGATGAAGCTGCGGCTGCTCAACGCCAGCCACCAGGGGCTCTGCTACTTCGGCCACCTCTGCGGCTACCGGCTCGTCTCCGACGTGTGCCAGGACCCGCTCTTCCAGCAATTCCTGCTCGGGTACATGCGCGAGGAGGGGGCGCCGACCCTGCCGCCGGTCCCCGGGATCGACCTGGCGGCGTACGAGGAGGAGCTCATCTCCCGCTTCTCCAACCCGCACGTGCGGGTCACGGTGGCCCGGTTGTGCGCCGAGAGTTCCGATCGCATCCCCAAGTGGCTCCTCCCGGTCGTCCGGGACTACCTCGCCGCGGGCGGGGAGATCCGCCGGTCGGCCGCGGTGGTCGCCAGCTGGGCCCGCTACGCCGAGGGGGTCGACGAGCAGGGGCAGCCGATCGAGGTGGTGGACCAGAGGAAAGAGGCCCTCATGAGCGCCGCCCGCCGCCAGCGGGAGGACCCGCTCGCCTTTCTCGCCGATCGGGACCTCTTCGGCGACCTCGCCGACGATGAACGGTTCACCTCGCACTACCTGGCAGCGCTGAGGTCCCTGCACATGCACGGCGCGCGGGCGACTCTCGAGGCCCTCGTCGACGGGCGCGAGCTGCGCTGACGGCAGCCCGGCTCGGCGCCGGTCCCTGAGGGGGCTAGCGTTTCGGTCCGGGGATGGTCGCCGTGAGCCGAGTTCACCAGGAGCGCCCAGCGGACCGATCGCCCGCAGACGCGCCCCCGCCGGCTGCGCTGGACGTCGTGATGGATTGTCCGATGCCGGCGTTGCTGTTGGTGGTGCCGACCGAGCAGATCGTGGCCGCGAGTCCGGGCGCCCAGCGCCTGCTGTGCTCGGACGGCGGCCCGGTCGTCGGCCGGAACCTGGAGGACCTCACCATCGACGAGCCGACCGGTGCGCTGGAGTTGTTCCGGGCAGGCCGGCTGGACGGCTACGAGGCGCGGCGCCGTGTCCGCCACGCCGGCGAGCCCGTGCCGGTCACGATGTGGCTCCGGGCGGTGCCCGGGCACGTGGACCGCAGGTTCGCGCTGGCCTTCCTGCTGCCCGACCCGGGGCTGCTCGCCGAGACGTTGCGGCGGCCGGAGGGACTGGCGGCCGAGGCGGTGGTCGGGTCGACCGATGTGCACGTCATCGTGGACCGGATCAGTGCCGACGTCGTCGAGTTGCTGGACCACGACCCGGTGGACGTCATCGGCC
Organism: Modestobacter sp.; assembly: GCA_025963425.1. Lineage (GTDB taxonomy): Bacteria > Actinomycetota > Actinomycetes > Mycobacteriales > Geodermatophilaceae > Modestobacter. The sequence continues at coordinate 2,926 of JAOPUQ010000403.1, forward strand.
AGTCGTTGTTCCGGCTCGTCCATGCCGATGACGTCGCAGCGGTGGTGCGCGCGCTGGCCCAGGGTGCGGACACCGGGCTCGGTGCCAGTCTGGCGGTGCGGGTACAGCTGCTCGGCTCTGGCAACCACCGCTGTCAGCTGGTGATGATGCCGCTGGTGCCCTTCCCCAGCGTGGCCTTCGCGCTCCTCGACGAGGAGTCCACCGCTGACGCCTTGGCGTCCGCACTGGGGATGCGTCAGGCGCTGTGGCAGTTCGACCAGGGTCTGCGGTCGGCCACGGCATCCCGGCTGGCCGCCGGGAACCGTGCCGTACCCGGATTGAGCCGCCTGTCCGGCCGCGAACTGGAGATCGTGGCGCGATTGATGAACGGTGACCGCGTCCCGGCGATCGCCGAGTCGTTGTTCCTGAGCCCGAGCACGGTGCGCAACCACCTCTCAGCGGTGTTCCGCAAGCTCCGGGTGCAGTCGCAGCAGGAGCTCATCCGCCTGCTCCGGAGAACGGACACCCCGCCCGGCCGGCCGTGACACTGCGCCCATCCCCCGCAGCCGGTCCGAGGTCCATGGTCGACCGGTGAACGCCAGCCGGCCCGTCGATGCCGCCCGCACCGAGCGAGCCGTGCCGGCGATGTGCCGGTTCCCCCGACGGCGCGCGACGACACCGCAGGGGCGACCGGAGGCCGCCCGTCGGCGTCTCCCGTCGTGGAGCTGAGGCAGCTCGAGCACTTCCTGGCCGTCGTCGGGGAAGGCTCGTTCACCCGCGCCGCGGCAGAGCTGTACATGGTGCAGTCGAGCCTCTCGGCATCGCTGCTGGCGCTGGAACGCGAGCTGGGGACGAACCTGTTCACCCGCGGCCGGCGCGGCGCCGAGCTGACCGACGCCGGCCGGGCGTTCCTCGAGCCGGCCCGAGCCACCCTCGCGGAGGTCCAGCGTGCTCGCGACGCCGTCACGGAGGTCAGGGGGCTGCTCCACGGGTCGGTGCGCATCGCCACCGTGGCCGTGCCAGCGAGCGTCGACGTCGGGGAGACAGTCCGCCGATTCCAGGACCAGCACCCCGGGGTGGACGTGCAGGTCGTCCCCGCCGGCGCCGCGGACGTGGTGGGCCTCCTGACCGAGGGGCAGGTCGACTTCGCCATCGCCCCACGGCCCGCCCGCGCGGGTTCCACACTCCGCTTCGAGCGGGTGTTCAGCAGCCCGGTCGTGCTGCTGTGCCCCGTCGGCCACCGGCTGGCCGGGCTGCCGGACCTGGACCCCCGCGAGGTGGTCGACGAGCCGATCATCGACCTGCCCCGCGGATGGCGGGCCCGTGACCTGTTCGACGGCATCCTCGACGAGCAGGGACTGCATCGGCGGATCCGGCTGGAGGTCGGTGACTGGTGGGGCGTCCTCACCATGGTGCAGCGGGGCATGGGCATCTCCTACGGCCCGGCGGCGTGCGTCGATCACGACGTCTTCGGCGGCATCGCCGTCGCCACACTGGCCGGCGCACCGCTCTGGGAGATCGGCGTCCTCAGCCGGGACGACGCCCTCCGCGGGGCTGCGGGGCGCGCCCTCCTGGACGCCTACCGGCAGCGGTGCCGTGACCGGACGAGCAGCGGGCGCGGTGATCGGCCTGGGGCACGAACCCGAGCCGCTGACCGGGCCGCGCGCCCCGACAGCGGCGTCCCGGTGGGGACCTCAGCCGGCCGCGCGCTCGGTGGCCGTGCTGGTGCGGTAGGTGTAGGCGGCGCGCCGGACGGCCTCGTCGGTCTCCAGACCGGCGCCGAGCGCGCCACCGACAGTGGCCAGGGAGGAGCTGAGCCAGGCCACCTCGACGTAGTCGCGGAAGGCGACGGGGTGGCCGAGCGCATCGGCCAGCAGGCTCGGGACGATCAGCAGCAGGCCGGCGAGCAACGCCAACACGAACAGGACGGCGTACAGGGCCACGACGCCGATGACGATGGTCGCGGTGGTCGCGACGTTGAACAGGACGACCTGCTGCCTCACGGCCGGTCGATCGACGCGCTCCCAGAGCCGCGCGCCGACGATCAGGGTCGCACCGATCGCCGCCACGGAACCCGCGGTGACGCCCGTGAGCCGCTGCCAACCGAAGGCGTCGGCCAGCCGCCAGACGTCCGACGTGACGAGCGCGAAGATCCCCGCGGCACCGGCGGCGATCAGGGCCCGGGACAGGCGCGCGGCCAGTTGCCACGGCCGATTGGCCCGCACCATGCCCAGGAGCAGCCGTAGGTGGCCGCTGAGCAACCGGGTGGTGAACCGGACGGTGTGAGCCTGTCCGTCCACGTCGGAGGCCAGTTCGCGCAGCCGATGGTTCATCCGGCGGAACCGAGCCGTCGCCTCGCGGAGGTCGGCGTCGGCGTCATGGGCCTCGCCGAGCAGCGCGTCGACCAGGCGGAGCAGCGCCTCACGGAGGCGTCGACGCACCGCGACGGTCCCGAGCGCGGGCACCGAGAGAACCGCCACCCCGTGCACCGGGCTGGCGTGGGCCACGACGGGCCGTCTCGCCACCCGCAGCGGCAGGTCGGTCAGGACGACCACCAGGTCCCAGCCACGTGTCAACAGCGTCTTCCGGGCTGCCTCGACGATCTCACCGTCGTCAGCGGGGGGCTCCACCAGTCCGTCGTCGAGGAGCTGGACGTGCCACGTGACATCCGGGAGGCGGGCGGTGAGCTCGCCTCGGACGTCCTCGACCAGGGTGGGGGTCAGCTCGTGGGAGACGCTGGGAGCGGCGACCAGCCCCACCGTCACGTGCGGCTCCCCCGGCGGACCGAGGGCCTGCGCACCTGCGTGGCCCGGACTCATGCGGGGCCCGCCCCTCGGGATCCGGACCCGCGCGGCCGTGACCCGGTCACTCGCCGGCGGGTCCGCCGCCCCGGCCGGGGACCCTGATCCCGTACTGGGCGATCTTGCGGTAGAGCGTCGCCCGGGACAGCCCGAGCTCGGTGGCCGCCTGCACCGCCGTCGTCCCCGGCTGGGTCAGGCAGCGGAGGATCTCGTCGCGCTCCAGCTGCTCCAGCCGGGTCAGCGGCCGCGACCCCGCGCTCAGCACCTCCGGCCGCAGGTGGTGGACGTCGACGACGTCGGTCCGCGCGACGGCGTCCCGGACGACGGAGCGCAGCTCCCGCACGTTCTCCGGCCAGGCGTACGCCGACAGGGCCCGCATCGCCCGCGGGGTGAACTGCACGTCCCGGTGCCGCAGCTCCCGGGCGAAGGCGCGGGCCAGCGGCTCGACGTCCGCTCCCCGGTGCCGCAGCGGGGGGACCTCCACCACCGAGTCCACCAGTGCCGCGAGCGACTCCGGGACCGCGGACAACGACGGGGCGGTGAGCACCAGCGGCCACGGGTGCCCGGGCGACGGCGTCGGCAGCACCGCCGCGAGCTCGTCCGCCGCCCACGCGGGCAATGCGTCGGCACTGGACACGACCACGCAGGTGTCCGGGGAGGACAGCGCCGGCGACCACAGTGCCAGCCAGGAGTCGACGCCGGCGGCCCCCGGCGGACGGGCCAGCAGCACGCGTTCCCGCCGCCGGCCGGCACCCTGCCGGGCCAGGGTGGCGACCGTGGACTTGCCGACGCCGGGCTCGCCCACGACGGTCACCAGGCGCCCGCCGGCCACCGCCGTCCGTGCCGTGGCGACGGCGTCCCGCCAGGCACGAGAGGGGCACGGGTCCGGTCCCGCTCCCGGCAGCCGATCGGCCACGACGCGGAAGACCTCGCCGCGCGGTGCCGGCCGGACCGCGTGGCCGCCGGCCCGCACCTGCATCAGGGCACTGGTGTTGCCGGCCGCGGACTCGGCCAGGGCGAGCAGGAGGTCCGACGACGCGTCGGACCAGGTGGTCAGGTTGATGCTGCCCACGAGGCCGCCGCTGCGCGGGTCGAGGACCGGGACCGCCGCGCACGTGTAGCGGCGCAGCGGAACGACGTAGTGCTCACCGGCGCGCACCAGGGAGGGGACCCGGTCGGCGAGGGCCAGCCCGAGCCCGTTGGTTCCGGCGGTACGTTCGCCGAAGTAGAAGCCGGGCGCCAGGTGCACCCGGTCCAGGGAGCGGTTGATGTCCTGGTCCTCGGACCACCGGCCCAGCACGAGCCCCTCGGCATCGGTGATCACCAGCCCGACGGGCTCGTTGGCCAGCGTCCCGTGCAGCCGGCCGAGCACCTCGGCTCCGCATTCGTAGAACAGCGAGTCGGTGAGCCCGGACCCGCTGAACACCGGCTCGACCGCCTCCGGGGACACGCCGTAGCGCCGGCTGCGGACCCAGGACGCCCGCACCCGGGGCCGCGCCGCCGACCGGGCCGGCCCGCCCGTCGGCGTGCCGGGCCGTGGCTCACCGGAGCCGCCGCGGGTGGACAGCTCACCGGGGTGATCGGGCACAGCACGACCTCCCTGACGCGCCGCTGCGTCGGCACGACCCCAGGCTTCCTGCGGCCCCACCATCGTCGCCCGTCCGTCGGCTCCGGAGGATGCCCCGCGCTGTCTCATATCGAGACACCGAACCGCTGACGACGCCGTCCTCCGGGCCTACCGTCAACGCCAGTGTGACCCAGGTCGCACCAATGAGCCAGACCCGGTCGAGGAGGACCCGTGTACAGCAAGGACGGCGAGAAGTACTTCATCGTGGACGCCCACATCGAGATCTGGGACGCGCGCCCGGAGAACCAGCTCAACGTGCACGGCAAGCAGTTCATCGACTGCTTCTACGACTACCACCGCAACCTCAGCCCGGAGTCCGAGGTCTGGCCCTACGAGGAGTACCTCTACCAGGGCGGCGAGCGGCTGATGAAGGACCTGT
>JAOPUQ010000409.1 GCA_025963425.1 Modestobacter sp.
ACCGGGCGCCCCGTCGCCACGACGGCGAGGGAGCGGGTCGTGGGGATGCCGAGGGCGTGCATCGCCTCGCTGATGACGTATTCGCGCAGCATCGGACCGACCGCGGCCAGGCCGTCGCCGCCGCGCGCGAACGGCGTGCGCCCGGAGCCCTTGAGGTGGAGGTCGCGAAGGCGGCCGTCGGCGTCGACGAGCTCACCGAGCAGGAGTGCGCGCCCGTCGCCGAGACGCGGGACGAACCCGCCGAACTGGTGCCCGGCGTAGGCCTGCGCCACCGGGGTGGCACCGCTGGGGACGACGTTGCCGACCAGCAGGCGCAGACCCTCGGAGTCCCGCAGCCAGGCGGCGTCAAGGCCGAGGTCGGTCGCCAGCGGCTGGTTGAGCACGAGCAGCCGCGGGTCGGGAGCCCGCTCGGCCTGCCAGGCAACAGCCATCTCCGCGAGCTCGCGGGCAAAGCGGTCGTCCAGGGTGACGGTTGGTGGCGGTGCGACGCTCACGCCATCGAGACTACGTGGGTCACCGCTAGCGGCCAGCGGCTGCTGCACCGTCGACCAGCAGTCCTTCGGAATGGTTCTCCGGCCGATCGGTCAGCCCCGATCGCACTCGCCGATGCCGGCCGTCACCGGACCGCGCCGGGTGCACAGGGACCGCGAGACGGTCTCGGCCTCTCGGAACACCCTCAGGACGTTCCCGCCGATCAGCTTGACGCACTCGTCCTCGTCCCAGCCCCGGGCGAGCAGCTCGGCGATCAGCGCGGGATAGCAGCTGACGTCCTCCAGCCCGTCGGGGAGCTCGTCCGTGCCGTCGTAGTCGCCGCCGATGCCCACGTGATCGACACCGGCCACCGTTCGCACGTGGTCGATGTGGTCGGCCACCTGGGCGAGAGCCGCCCGCGGGCGGGGACGGTCAGCCAGGTGCTTCGCGGCCACCACGGCCCGCATGGCCGAGTCCGTCCGGTCCAGACCGCGGCGTTCCATCTCGGCCGACAGCTCCAGGTTCCAGGCGCGGAGCTGGGGCGACACGAAGTCCGGCACGAACGTCACCATGCACACGCCTCCGCCGGCACCCATCCGGCGCAGCACGTCGTCGGGGACGTTGCGGGGGTGGTCGCACACGGCACGAGCGCTGGAATGGGAGAAGACGACCGGGGCCTCCGCGACCTGCAGGACGTCGCGGGCCGTGCCGGCCGACACGTGCGACAGGTCGACCAGCATCCCCAGCCGCTGCATCTCCCGCACCACCTCCCGGCCGAACGCGGTCAGCCCCCCGGCGACGGGATCGTCGGTCGCCGAGTCGGCCCAGGGCACGTTGACGTTGTGCGTGAGGGTCAGATAGCGGACGCCGAGCCGGTGGAGCATCCGGAGGACGCCCAGCGAGTTCGCGATCGAGTGCCCGCCCTCGGCGCCCAGCAGGGAAGCGATCCTGCCGCGGGAGAACGCGCTCTCCACGTCGTCGGCCGTCAGTGCCAGTTCCAGGTCGTCCGGGTGGCCGTCGATCATCCGATGGACGAGATCGATCTGTTCCAGGGTCGTGGTCACCGCCGCGTCGCCCTGCAACGTGCCGGGGACGTAGACCGACCAGAACTGGGCGCCGACCCCACCACGCCGCAGCCGCGGCAGGTCGGTGTGCGTTCCTGCCACCGGGGCGGCGAGGTCGACCCGGCGGAGGTCCGGCCCGAACTTCTCCCGGAGGCTCCAGGCCAGGTCGTTGTGGCCGTCGACGAGCGGGTGGTGGCGCAGCAGGCCGCGGGCCGTGGTGAGCGCTGCGGTGAGTTCCTCCCTCATCCCGGCCTTCCGCGAGAGCCCTACAGGCCGAGTGCCTGGCGGACGTACGGGACGTGACGGCGGGCGACCGGGACGGTCTCGTGGGTACGTGTGTCGGTGGCGAGGAACAGCGCCCCCTTGAACCCCTGCTCGATCTCCCTCACCCGGCCGAGGTTGACGAGGAAGCGGCGGTGCACGCGCAGGAAGCCCCGGCCCCCGAGCTCCTGTTCGAGGCGGTCCAGGCCCCGGGCCGCGGCCAGGAGCCGTCCCTGATCGCTCATCAGCCAGACGTTGTTGTGGTCGGCCTCGGCGTAGCGGATCTCGCGGGGGTCGAGGAGGACCCACCGGTCCTCCCGCAGGGCGATGATCCGGTTCGGCATCGGGCGGGGACCGGGGGAGCAGGGTGCGGGTTCGTCCGGCAGATCATCGCAGTCGGACCGGTCGGCAGACCCGAGAGTGAGCAGCGCGCCGATCACCTGGGTGCCGTCGAACACCGGACGGACCGCGACAGAGAGGGGGGTGTCGAGGAAGGGCACGTAGACCAGCGTCGATCCGCTCCAGGACGGGTCCTGCCGGGCGCGTTCGGTCGCCCGGCGCACCAACTGCGGCAGGGCGGGCACCTGCGGGGTCCAGCGGTGCGCCGGAGCGCAGGCGGGGCTGTCCGCGGGAGTGCCGATCAGCACGGCCGCCTCGTTGTTGGCCAGCACGACCTTCCCCGCCGCGTCCACCGCGGCGAGGGGCGTCGCAGGCGCCATCCGGGCTTCGGCGAAGGCGGCTGCCAGGAGAGTGCCGGTGTGGTGCGCGCGCTGCCGCAGCTTGGCCTCGGTAGCAGCGGTGACCCTGCGCAACCACGGCTGCACGCCATCGGACAACGGCGTCCTGAAGCAGGAGATGTTGAGCGCGGCGAGCGGATCGTGGGTGACCACGTCGCGTACCGCGACGCCGGCGCACATCCACGGATGGAATCCCCGACACCAGTGTTCCGGGCCTCTGACCAGGACCGGACGCTGGTTGTGCAGGGCGGTCCCCGTGCCGTTGGTGCCGCTCGCCCACTCCGACCAGGTGGACCAGGCGACGAGGTTGCTGTCCGCGGCGAGGT
>JAOPUQ010000308.1 GCA_025963425.1 Modestobacter sp.
GCCACCAGGTCCGGGGACCGCATCGCCGGACCTGGTGGACGGCTCCCGCGGGGCCATCCCGTCGATGCACTGTGACCCCGACGACGCCCTGGCCGACCTGCACACCTACCGGGCCCACCCGGCGAAGACGGACACGACCGAGCGCGTGGACCTGTTCACCGCCTGGCTGACCGAGGCCACCCCGGCCCGCTCCACCGACTGACCCGCGGATCCGGACCAGGGGATGCACCCGTGACCGTCAGCGAGACCGCCAGGCTCGACCACCTCGCCCGAGGGCGGCTGCTGATGGACATGACCGAGGACCGGCGAGCCCGTCGCGACATCGTCCTGTTCACGATGAGCGACCCCACCGCGCGCGGCAGGGCACCGCGGGTCTACTGGACGCCGCGCACCGCTGCCCCGATGAGTCGGCCTGCGCGGCACGGGGCGTGGGCGAAGCGGATCACCACCAGCCGCGCCGTCTGGTCCAGATCAGCAGCAGGATCGACATCACGACCATGGCGCCGACCAGCACGCCGAGGAACACCGGGTCGCTGGCCGAGTTGACGATCACGTTCATGCCCATCACCGAGGACAGGGCCGTGATCGGCAGGGTGATGGCGGCGATCACCGCGAGCCGCTCGGCCGCGATCGCCATCTTGGTGTGCGTCCGGGTCTGATAGAACTCGATCACGCCCTGCATGTAGTCGCCCTGGCTGTGCGCCATGGTCGCGAGCCGCTCGAACTGATCGAGGCTGTTGCCCAGCAACGTCTGCCCGGACTCCCCGTACACGGCCAGCGCACTCATCCGGCCGTAGATCTCGTGGCTCAGCGAGGCCATGGTGCGGACGGTGAGCAGCCCGTGGCGCACCCGGAACATCCCGTCGAGGAAGCGCTCGGCGTCCCCCAGCTGGCCCGCGGTGACCTGCTGCTCGAAGCGCCACACCTCGGTCGTGCGCTCGGCCAGGTGGTCGCGCATCCGGACGGTCAGCGCGGAGACGATCGAGGACGACAGCTCGAAGGCCGACGCCGGCCGCAGCCGCCCGGCATCCAGGCGGGCGGCGACCGCATCGGTCTCCACGCGGGTGGCGGCCGGATCCACGGCCGGGTTGATCGGGCCGTGGACGGTGACGAGGTAGCGCGCGCTCACGAACTGGTCCAGTTCGATGTAGTGGACGTGCCCGTTGCGGCCCGGCTCGGGTGCATGCAGCACGACAAGCACGTGGTCGGGGTACACGTGCGCCTTCGGGACGGAGTTGCGCTCGAGACAGTCCTGGACCGCGCGCGGGTGGAAGCCGAAGACGTCGGCGAGGACGCGTTCGGTGTCGGGGTGGTCGACGGGGAGGTCCACCCACACGAAGCCGTCGTCGCGTGCGAGCGCTGCCGTCAACTGGTCACCGGTGCAGCGCTCGGTGCCCGCTCGGGACACGAACCGCACGTCCATGGCACCCACCCGGTCGGAGCTGATGGTGGACACAGTTCAGCCCTCGGAGAGGGGATTGGGAAGGCACCCGCCGACGATGGTGGCGGTTGCTCGCGATGGACGCGGGGGCCGGTCAAGGGCGGATGCATGGTCAGGGACTTCTTCCTCCTGTGCCGGGAGCCGGGGCGCGGGACCGTACCGGCATGACCCGCGTCCTCGAGCAGGCCGCTCCTGCAATTCCGGGGCCCCACCGGCCCGGGACGGTCGTCGTCGGCTTCGACGGCTCGGCACCGGCCTGGCCGGCGCTGTACTGGGCGGCGGCCGAAGCCGTCGGTACCGGGCGGCGGTTGCAGGTGCTCTCGGTCATCCGCTGGCCGCAGCCGGAGCTGGGCGGGCTCCGGCTGCCACCGGGCGTCGGCGACCTCGACCGGACCCGTCGAACCGCCACGGCGTCACTGGGAGCCGCCGCGGCACACTGCCGCGAGGCATTCCCGGGCGTGCACGTGACCCCGGCCGTCGTCAGAGGCACTCCGGTGGACGTGCTGAGCCAGCTGGCCATGGAGTCGGGACTGCTGGTGCTGGGTGCCTCGGGGCAGACGGCCGCCGCACAGGTGCTGCTCGGTTCCAGCGCCGCGGAGGTGCTCCGTCGGGTGACCACGACCGTTGTCGTCGTCCGTGGCGTGCCCACGCACCGGCGTGGCACCGCCGGCCGTGTCGTGGTCGGGGTGGACACCTCTCCCGACGGGGACCGGGCGCTTCGCCACGCGATGGCCGTCGCTGCCCGCCGCGGGTGCGAGGTGGTCGCCGTGCACGCCTGTCTCGACCTGCCGCTGGCCGCCCTCGCTGGCAGCGAGGACGTGGACCAGGGCCGGCTGCGCGCCGACGGGGCGGCTCTCCTGGCCGCGCGCCTGCTCGCCGTCCGGGAGACGTACCCGCAGGTCCTCGTGCACCCGGTGGTCGCCATCGACCACCCGGCGCAGGCGCTGCTGGACCACGCGGCAGGAGCAGACCTGGTCGTCGTGGGCCGGAAGGGCCGCGCGCGGACGTCGGGCGCAGCCCCGGGCAGCGTGACCCACGCAGTGGCTCACTACGCACCCTGCCCGGTCGCGGTGGTCGGCGAGTCCTGAGCTGCAGGAGCCCGGAGGGCCCTTGGCACAGCCTTCCGGCCGCTGATCCGGGGCGGTTTCACGGTGGCATCCCTGGACCCAACAGAGGAGGAACCATGGCGGAGACCAAGAACTGGACCGTCGACATCGCGCTCGGCGAGCGCGACGGGCGGGTCACCGCCGGCGGGACCGGCTGGCGACCCTGACCTCCCCGACGCACGGGATGCTGGACCGCGCAGCCTTCCCGGTCGCCGTGGCCCCGTCGGCTCAGGAGAGAGGAAATGATCATGCACGCAGAGGTGGGCAACTGGCTGGTGATCCGCAGCCGCATCCTGGACGTCCCGGTCCGGCTCGGCCAGATCGTGGAGGTCTCCCGTCCGGACGGCGGACCCCCGTACGTCGTCCGCTGGAGCGATGACGACCGGACGAGCGTGGTGTTCCCGGGTCCCGACGCCGTGGTGATGGACGACCCACCCGCCACGGCGGTCGGCCCGCGCTCCGGCTGACTTCCGGGCTGCAGGTGTCCTGCAGGCATCCGGCCGCGACCGCCGGCCGTCGGAGTACGGCACCCGCCGGGCCGGGCCGGTCAGCCGTGCAGCGCCAGGTCGGTCTCTGCTGCCTCGATCAAGCGCTGCAGGTGCAGGCCGTGCTCGATGTCGAGAGGGTGCGACCGCCCGTCGGTCACGGCCCGGGCGAACTCGGCCACCATCTGCACGTGCGCGTCGGGCCCCACGGCGCCGATGGCCTCGACCTCCGCGGTCCCCCGCGGTCCGGTGACCGCCACGAAGGCGACGTCCGCGCCCCCGGTCACTCCCGCGTAGAGCGATGCCTCCGAGAGGTGGCCCACCTGGTGGTCGAGCATCATGCCCATCCAGCCGCGCAGGTCCCCACGTGCATGCATTCCGACGATCGGCCCCAGAGCCGCCTCCAGCAGGTCGAAGAGGTCGGCTGCCCGGTCCCGGAGCACCCCCGGGGCCAGCCGCCGAGCCGGCGTCGGTACCCCGCGGACATGCGTGCCGGTGAGGACCCGGCCGACCCCGCCGACCGGGTCGACGGCCGGCGCGTCGGTCTCCAGGAAACGGCGGACGTCGGCGGCGAAGCGCCACATGAGAGAGACCATCGTGGGGACCTTCTGGCGGACGACGAGGGAGGTGAGCTCCTCGGCCCCGGCGATGTCCCCGCCGACCGGCTTCTCCAGCAGCAGCGCGCAGCCGCGCCGGGCCGCCCGTGCGGCGTACTCCTCCTGGACCGGCGGAGGCACCGCGAACACGACCGCGGTGCACCGCTCGATCAGATCCTCGAAGCGCTCGCACGGCGCCGCTCCGTGGCGCTCCGCCAGCCGCTGGACCGGATCTCCGGAACGTCCCCACACCGCCACGAAGTCCACGTCGGGACACGTCGACAACGCCGGCGCGTAGACGTCCCTGGCCCGGCTGCCCGCGCCGACCAGGCCGACGGCAACTGCCACGGCCCGACGGTAGATGGCAGCGGGGGCGCGGTGCGGGGCCGGCGGCCGAATACGGCAGACCTGCCGATGCCGGCCTTCACCCTCCGTGTCCCCCACCCTCCGAGCAGCGCACGACAGGACAGCAGGCACCATCCGCGCCGTGTCCCTGCCGAACGGGCGACCGTCCCGGCGCCTGACCCGGCCTGACGCCCCTGGGAGCCGGTCGGGACAGCGAACCGGCGTGGGGGCGGATCAGACCCGGGTCAGGCCGCGAACCGGCCCCCGGTAGGGGAAGGCGGGCCGGCCGAGGACGTCCGGGATCCGCGTGGTGAACAGCCTGCCGGCGTCGGGCTGGGTGGCCTGCTCCCTCACCGACAGCCCGTCGGCGGCCGTGCTCACCACGAGCACGTCCAGCGCGGGACCGGCGAAAGCGCACCCGGTCGCCCGCGTGGCGCGCACGCGCACGACGGCCTCGAGCGTCCCCGCGGCGCTGTACCGGCGCACCTCACCAGTGCCCCACAGCGCCATCCAGAGGTGGCCCGCCCGGTCCACCGCGAGGCCCTGGGGAGTGCCGGACCCGCTGTCGCCGAACTCGAGCAGGACCCGGGGTGGGCCCAGCATGCCCAGGTCCACGTCGTAGTCGAAGGCGGTCACGGTGCCGGCGCCGGAGTCGGCGAGGTAGAGGACGTCGTCGTCCGGAGACCAGGCGATCCCGGTGGCGACCGCCAGTCCCGTGAGTGCGGCGATGACCGTCGTCCAGGTCGACCCGGTACAGGGATCCCGCCCCGGGCTCCTCGTGCGGGCCTCCTGTGCCGGCGAAGAACCGGCCGGCCCGGTCGCAGGCGCCACTGCGCATCGGAGTCCGGGTCCCCGCCTCGTCGATGAGGTCCAGCAGGACGGTCACCTGCCCGTCCGGGGTGAGGCCGCAGAACCCACCACCGGCGGCCAGCACCCAGCCGGAGGTCACGGCGCGGGCGACGGCGCCCACGGGTCGGCCGACGGGCCGCACCGCCAGGTCGCTCACGCTGCCGTCCGGGGCGACCCGGCCCCAACAGACCTGGCCGGCGGTGTCCACCCAGAGCAGCTCACCGGCGGCGTCATCCCAGACGGGTCCCGCCGCGTGCCGAGCGGGGCGCACCGGCGTGGGCTCAGCCAGGAGAGGCATCACAGGGCGGCTGTGCCCAGAACCCCAGATCGTCACACCGATCGACGCAGACCGTTCGTCGCGCTGGCGGCGTTCAGCGTGGTCGTCCACCGGGTATGCCGCCGGGCGCCCGGCACTCCCGGTGTCTGGACGGGGTGCCCCTGACCGACACGGCGATGGCGATCAGCGGGGGTGAGGCGCGCGAGCCCGCCGACGAACTCCCCGGGAGTCCGAGCCGTCGCTGCGGCCCGGAGTACGAGCAGGCCGAGCCGTTCGACCGGGAGATGTTCATCGAACGGGTGGCCCGTCACGGTGGACGGGGTCGAGGACGTGCTGGCACAGCGCCCGCGAGACATCTCGTTGCTCGAGGAGAGTGAGTGGACCGGTGGACAAGAAGACCTTCTGTGCAGCCGTTGCCGAGCGTGCCGGACTCTCCAAGGAGGAGGCCGCGGACCTGACCCGCGCGACCCTGGAGGAGATCGCCGGCCAGATCAGCGGCGGGGAGGTCCAGCGGCTCGCGGTGGGGCTGCCGGACTGGCTCGAGCCCCACCTCCCCCGGCACGACAGGCGGGCGCACCCGAAGCCGTTGACCGAGTTCGTCCGGGAGATCAGCCAGAGGACCGGGCTGAAGGAGGAGGAGGCCCGGCGAGGCATGAGAGCGCTCCTGACCGTCCTGCGCGAGGCCATGGACCCCACGCACCTGGAGCACGCGCTGTCGATGCTCCCCAAGGACTACCGCCAGCTCGAGGCGGCCTGAGGGGCCCGAGGCGGCCCGGGTCCGGCGCGCGCCGTCCTCGTGTGGATGGTGTGCCGGGGGGTAGCTCAGCATCCGACGCCAGGCCGCGGCGCCACCGAACCCATCCAGGGGATCGACGCATGAGTCGCCTCTTCTCACCGCTGACGCTGCGCGGCACCACCTTCCGCAACCGGGTCTGGGTGGCCCCGATGTGCCAGTACAGCTCGGACCTGGGTTACCCGAACGACTGGCATCTGGCCCACCTGGGCGGCCTTGCCCGGGGCGGCTCCGGGCTGGTCATGCAGGAGGCCACGGCGGTGACCCCCGGGGGCCGGATCACCCCCTCCGACGCCGGCATCTGGGACGACGAGCAGGCCGATGCCTACTCGCAGATCACGTCCTTCATCCGGCGCCAGGGCGCCGTTCCCGGCATCCAGCTGTCGCATGCCGGCCGCAAGGCCTCGACCGAGCGGCCGTGGGAAGGCGACGGTTACGTCGAGATCGACCAGGGCGGATGGGAGACAGTGGGTCCCTCATCGGTGGCCTTCGGCGACTGGCCGGCGCCGAAGGAGCTGAGCGTCGACGAGATCCACTCCGTGGTGCGGGCCTTCCGGGACGCCGCGCACAGGGCGATCGACGCCGGATACGTCGTGGCCGAGGTCCATGGCGCGCACGGCTACCTGCTGCATCAGTTCCTCTCGCCGCTGTCCAACCACCGCACCGACGACTACGGCGGGGACCTGGAGGGACGCAGCCGTTTCCTGGTCCAGGTGGTCGACGCGGTCCGCGAGGTCTGGCCGGACGAGCGGCCGCTGTTCGTCCGGTTCTCGGCCACCGACTGGGCACCCGGTGGTTGGGACGTCGAGGAGACCGTGGAGCTCTCCCGCCGCCTGGTGACGCACGGGGTGGACCTCATCGACGTGACCAGCGGCGGGCTGGTTCCTGGGGCCCGGATCGAGGTGGAGCCCGGCTACCAGGTGCCCTTCGCCCGGGCCGTGCGGGAGGGCTCGGGCCTGCCGGTGTCCGCGGTCGGGTTGATCGTCGCGCCGGAGCAAGCCGATCAGATCCTGGTCAACCAGGCGGCGGATGCGGTCATGTTGGCCCGGGAGCTGTTGCGCAACCCGCACTGGCCGTGGACCGCCGCCCGGGCGCTCGGGGACGACGTCCCCTGGCCGTCCCCGTACGTCGGTGCCCGCCGGCGTCAGTGACGGCTCGCCACAAGCCCCGCCCAGGCACGCCACGGTCGCACCGGCCACGGCAAGTCGCTCGCCGACACCCGTCGGCGAGGATCAGGCACCCCCCGCCCACCTGCGGAGGGCGGAGTTGATCAGGGCCAGGTGGGTGAACGCCTGGGGGAAGTTACCGAGCTGTTTCAGCGCTCAGACCGATCTCCTCGCCGTACAGCCCCAGGCCATACCGACAGGGCGGCCCCTCCCGTGCCGACATCACACGCGGGGGGATGCGCGACCACTGCGGCCGCGTGCGCTGCACGGGCACCGAGGTAGCGGGGTCGGATGCGGCCGCCGTCTCGTTGAGGGCCGGGGTCCCGGCCGTGACAGGCCGAAGCCAGGTGCCGCCCGGATCACCCGCCCCGGGTGGGCGGGCGACGAACCCAGGACGCCAGGGCTCGACGCCATGGTTCATTTCCGGGACCATTCAGGTCGGAAGAAGGCGCCACCTCACGCGACGGTCGTCCACCGAGGTGCACCATCGCCGAGACGGCCGGAACGGTGTTGCGGCCGGGAAGAGGGCGATGCCGACGATGCGGGTACCCGCCAGCAAGCTCCACCGCCCCAGCCTGAGCCGCTCGGTCATCGACCGGACGTGGCTGTTCCGGCCCACGCTCTCCCCGGACACCCCGCCGGTGGCGGCGAGCGAGGACGCCCCGGACGCCCCGGACCCCCCGGTGACCCTCCTGTCCGCTCCGGCGGGCACCGGCAAGACGACGCTCATGTCAAGTTGGGCGAAGGACCGCGCTGAACGGGGTGCACGGGTCGCGTGGGTGTCCCTTGACCGCAACGACAACGACCCACGGTTGTTCTGGAGCGGGCTGCTCGCGGCGGTTCGCCTCGCCGCGGGCGGCATCGACGCGGCCGGCGGGGCGATCGCCGACGCCGCGCCCGGGGACGACGGGCTCTCGGAGGCGCCGCTGGTCCGCCTCGAGATCCTGCTCGCGGGGTCGACCGCACCCATGTGGCTGTTCCTCGACGACCTCCAGGAGATCCGCTCCCCCGACGTCCTCTCCGACGTCGACGCCCTGCTGCGTGGCCTCCCGCAAGGCCTGCTCCTGGTCATCGCCACGCGCTCGGACCCCGCGGTCGCGCTGCACCGGCTCCGCCTGTCCGGGCGGCTGCGGGACATTCGCGCTGCCGACCTCGCCCTCGACCGGAACGAGGTGCGGCAACTCCTCGTCGACCACGGCGTGGTCCTGGAGGAGGCCGACCTCAGCCTGCTCGTCGAGCGGACCGAGGGGTGGGCGGCCGGGGTCCGCCTCGCCGCCCTGACCCTGTCCGATGTCGCGGACCCCTCGGTGGTCGTGCACCGTTTCGCGGGCGATGACCGCGCCGTGGCCGACTACCTGGCCACCGAGGTTCTTGCGCGGCTCAGCGAGCGGGATCGGCATCTCCTGCGCGTCTGCGCTGTCCCCGAGCAGCTGACGCCCGAGCTGGCCGTCGCGGTGACCGGTGATGCGGCGGCCGCGGAGGTCCTCGATCAACTACATCGGGCGAACGTCCTGGTCGTCCGACTGACCGAGCCGAGCGGCTGGTACCGGGTGCACACGCTGCTGCGCAGCTACCTACTGGCGGAGCTGCGTCGCGTGGAGCCCGAGGTGGTCCCGGTCGCACACCGGCGGACCGCGCGCTGGTTCGCCGACTCCGGGCAGGCCGTGTGGGCGATCACCCACGCCGTCGCGGCCGAGGACGACGTGCTGGCGGTCGACGTGCTCACCACCCACGGCCCGACTCTCCTGGCCGACGGCCGTGCCAGGGAGCTGCACGAGCTCATCGTCGGCGCCGCGGAGACCGTGCAGCAGGACCCGAGCGTCCGCCGGCTGGACTCCCTCGCCTTCCCGGATGTCGAACCGCTCGCGCGGGGCCGTCGGCCCCGGCCGAGGCAGCCGGTCGACGGGGAGCCGGCCCCGCACATCCCCGCCGACGGAACTGGGGCCGCCCCGCTCGAGGCGCTGGTCGCCCTCCAGCAGGCACGCCACGACCTCGGGCTGTCCTCTGCGGCGCTGGATGCCAGTGCCACCGTCGGCAACGAGCGGGACGACGACCTGGGGCTGCTCCTGGCGTTGAACCGCGGGGCGGTCTTCCTCCTGGCCGGACGCCTCGACGAGGCCGAGGCCGAGCTCACCGCGGCCCGGAGGGCGGCCTCGGCCACCGGGAACGGCCACGCACTCCTGCGGGCGTCGGCCGGCCTGACCGCCCTGGCGTCGAGCCGCTCCCGCTATCGCGAGGCATGGGAGCTGGCCGACGACACCGTCCGGATCGCGCTCCGGGCGGGGGCGCTGGGCGGACCGGAGTCCGGGGCGGTCATCCTCCAGGCCGCGCACAGCGCCCGCCAGCGGCTCGACTCCTCGGCCGCGCGCCGGCTCGCCGAGGTGGCCGAGATGGCCCTGCGCGGCACGACGCACCCGAGCGTCGTCATCTCCCTCCGGTCGCTGTGGGCCGCCCTCGACGTCGAGGACGGCGCCGACCCGGTGGACGCGACGAGGCGTCTGCGGGAGTGCTGGAACATCATCGACGGACGTTCGGTCCCCCCGCTCCTGGCCGCCAACGTGGCGTTCCTCGAGCATCGATGTGCGTGGTTGGCCGGCCGGCCGGACTGGGCGCGCGATGCGCTGCTGCGGCTCGGGGAGGCGGTCGGTGACGGCGGCGAGGTGGACGTGCTCACGGCTACCGAGCACCTCGCCCGAGGCCGCGTGGACGCCGCTCGACGTCGCCTCGCCCCGGTGCTCGACGGTTCCGTCCGGTGCCTGCTGCCGGTCACATTGCAGCAGGCCTGGCTGGTGGAGACGCTCCTCGCTGCCTCCACCGGGCAACGGGCCCGTAGCCACGACGCGCTGCACGAGGCGGTGCGCATGGCGGACGAGTTCGGCGCGTTCCGGGCCTTCCTGGACCTGCCCGGGATCCTCGATCTGCTGGACGAGGACGCCTCCCGGTTCGGCCGGCTCGATCCGGTGGCCGACCGGATCAGCGCGATGGCCCACCAGCGCGTCCACCACGCGTTCTTGTCGATGACGCCCAAGGAGCTCGACCTGCTCAGCGACCTCCCGGCGCCGTTGACCCTCGAGGAGATCGCGGTACGTCGTCAGGTGTCGGTGAACACGGTGAAGACCCACGTGCGGTCCATCTACCAGAAGCTCGGCGCCTCCAGCCGCCGCCAGGCGGTCGCCACCGCGCGGCACCGGGGACTGCTCTGACGGCCTCAGTCGGGCAGTTGCCGGAGTTCGACGACGGTGAGGCCGAAGCACTCGAAGCGGTCGAGCAGGCCGTGCAGGTGCGCGCTGTCCCTGATGGGTCCGTACATCGCCGTGCCCCCTGTCGCGCTCGCCGCGGTGGTCAGTTCCGGGAACGCGGACTGGACGGACTCCGAGACGTGCCCGGGGAGCAGGAACTCGTATCTCATTGGAGTTTTCTCCAGTTGGTCGTCCGGGGCGGTCGTCCCTGACCGTGTCGACCTCGTCCTGTGGGCACGCGCCTCGTGCCGGGCACGGGAATGCCCGGCGGCGTCATCGCCTCGCCCGCCCGAGCAGCGCTCCGACGGCGACCCCGAGCACCGTCATGACGGTCAGGAGCAGCCACGTGGGTGCGGACACGTCCATGGCGAAGAACGAGATCTGCATCCGGTCGCGGTTCTGCGCGATGAAGACGCCCGCGAGCACGGCGAGGCCCAAGGCCAGCACCAGACCCGGCCGCACGGCCCGGGACCGCCACTCAGAGGTGCTGTGCCGGGGAGGCGAAGCGGCCATCGTGGGACCCTCGTGCTCAGGTCGGTGGGAGGTTCCGACCGGATGAGCATTGCCGCAACCGCGGGGCGGTGGATCACCCGGACCGGATGAGGCGGGCACCCGGACGCCCACTCCGGCACGGGGCGAGCCTCACCCACGGAGGGCGACGCGCCCGGCAGACCCGGGACGGGGCCGTGTCGACGTGAGCGAGTTCGCCGGCGAGCGGGCGTTCCCGCGATGGCTGACCGTGCTGCTCGGCATCGCCTCGACGGTGATCGCCGTCGCGGGGTTCCGCAGTGCCGCGGACATCATCGCGCCGATCTTTCTGGCGCTCGTGCTCGTCATCGCCGCGCACCCCGTACTCGCCTCGGCCCGGGCGCACGGGGCTCCGCAGTGGCTGGCGGTCAGCCTCGCCCTGCTCGTCCGGTACATGATCGTCATCGGCTTGGCCGTCACCCTCGGGATCTCGGTGGCTCGCTCCCCGCACTGCTGCCGCAGTACCGCGACGAGATCGACGGCTCCCTCGGCGACGTCCGGTCCCTCCTGGCGTCGGCCGGGGTCGGGCGCGAGCAGGTCCCATCCTCTGGGGCCTGCTGTCCTGGATCACCAGTTGCATCCCCGACATCGGGTTCCTCGTCGGCCTCACACCCCCGACGTTGCTCGCCCTGCTGGTCGGCGGCGCGCGCCTGGCTCTCCTGATGGTCCTCGTCTACTGCATGGCCAACTTCCTCATCCAGTCGGTGATCCAGCCCGCCGTCGTCGGCGACGCGGCCGGGCTGTCCGTGACCGTCACGTTCCTCTCGCTCGCGGCTTGGACCTGGGTCCCCGGCCCGCTCGGTGCCCTGCTTGCACTCCCCCTGAGCCTGCTGGCCAAGGCTGTGCTGCTCGACGCAGACCCGGAACGGGCGTGGGCACGCACCCTGGTGTCGAGCCCGCCGGGCACCGGCAGCAAGCAGCCGCGACCCGCACCCGAGGCTGATGCAGCGGAGACGCCGCCGGATGGGGACGAGACGATCCCCGCGGCGCCCACGCTGGGCACGCCGCCGTCCGAGGCCGAGGCCGACGAGCAGCTGCCCGGCCAGGAACACGGGCGCCCCCGGCCGGCCGAGGGAAAGGGAACTGCAGAGGATCACCCGCGCGGTGCGGAGTGACTCCCGCGCCGAGATACGGGTGGACCACTTGCTGCTGGCGGCGGGTCGTTGGCGTGATCTGCTTCGCCCTTACCGACTACGTGATCGCCCGCGTCGACGAGACTCAGTTCGCCGGGTTGCGGACCAAGACGGACGCGCTCTACGTCACCGAATCCCACGCTGGCCACCGTGGGATTCGGTGACGTCCACGCGCGGGGGCAGCTCGCCCGGCAGGTGGTCACGGTCCAGATGGTCTTCAACCTGGTGGTCCTGGCCAGCGCTGCGCGGGGGGCTGACTCGCGGGATCTCCCGGCGCTCCGCGACGAGCCGTCGGGATGAAGGCGAAGTTGGCGATGAGGTTCAGTGTCACCAACCCGATCCCCATCCCCGGGCCCAGGCCAGCCCGCGGACGACGACGATTCCGGTGAGGACGAGCAACAGGCCGAACACCAGGTGCACCCATCCCCAGGCGGTGAGGTCCAGGCGGTACGCGTAGTCCGGCGCCTCCACATAGACGTCGTCGTGGAGGAGCGCCGAGATGCCGAGGAGCACCTGGTTGACGCCGACGACGGCCATCACGACGCCCGAGAACAGGGCGAGCCCGGCTGCCCAGGCGGAAGACCGCCCGGTCCCGCGCGCCGCCCGCGGAGGGGTCGTCGTGCTCATCGGGAGCTCCTCTGCCTCGACCAGATGCGTGCTTGAGAGGGTGTTCCGGACCATCCCTCGACCGCCTCGCCACCGGAGGGTGAACACGGAGGCCGCCCAGACGAGCTGCCACGGGTGCTCGGAGCGCACCTACCGACATCTGAGCCGACATCGGGGTGATCAGCAAGGCCCACTCGCCCGCCGATGGCCGCGCCCGCCCATGGCCGCCGGGCTGAGCGCCGACCAGGCCAGGAGAGCCGGCAGCAGCTGCCACTACTCGAGGACGTCGGTGCGCCACCGCGGGCCCGGCCGACCCCGCACCCGCCCGGACCCCGGCGATAGCTCGCCCGGCGCCAGGCCGAAGGAGCCGCAGCGCTCCGCGCATGGCCCTCGGCGAGGCCGCGGGCCGACCGCGCGTCCGGGCCGCCGTCGTCGTGCCTTGCCATCCGTCACCCGTCATGCCCGGCCCGTCGGGCGGCGTGGCGGGCGTCGGCGGGCAGGCCCAACTCCCCCAGCAGGGGTCAGCAGGGCACCGGCCACCCACCGGGCGGAGTCGGCCGCCGCGGCGTCCACCAGAGCGCGGTCGCGCTGGAGAACGACGTCCGGACATGAATCAACAATAGGAACCAGGACCGAAACCGTTCGTCTGGGCGAAGACCGCCGAGGACATCGTCCAATCCCTCTCGAGACATATCGCGAAGATCTCCGGCGCAGGACGCTAGTTGCCGGTGATACCGATGGGGCGCCCGAGCTGGCCACCCCCGCGGAAGCAGCTGCGCGGGCCATGCTCGGGCGGCTCCGGGGCAAGCAGAGCCGTGCTCTGATAGGCGCCTCGGCTCGCACTGATCACCACGTCCCCGGCAGGGACAGCCGGGCCCATGTGGCGTACCGCGACGCTCGCCGCCGCGCCGTCGATCATGAATGGGCTGAGCACGAACGGCACCTGCG
Organism: Modestobacter sp.; assembly: GCA_025963425.1. Taxonomy (GTDB): domain Bacteria; phylum Actinomycetota; class Actinomycetes; order Mycobacteriales; family Geodermatophilaceae; genus Modestobacter. The sequence goes on from JAOPUQ010000308.1 coordinate 13,513, forward strand.
CGCTGACCTGCCGACCGGAGTCCTGATCGCGGAACGGCATCGTGATGCGATCGGATTCGACGCGGTGTTGCAGGACCACTGGCGACTCGCGAGCGGCATGGAGCACATCTGACCAGTCCTGCTGCGACGTCTGGTGTCCGAAGATCACAGCGTTTCCGGACTTGCCGACGGCGGGCTTTGCGACGAGGCGGTCACGCTCGCCGGTCGTTGTGCGCAACAGCTTCTCGTGCGCGGCCGGATCTTCGTCCAGGCCCAGGCATACGGTCCACGGAACGTGTCGGCGGACCACGGCGTGGTCGGCCGCGGAGAGCAAGCCCGCGTCACAGTCCTCGTGGAGCCAGGCCAGGACCGCCTTCGAAGAGATGAGGGCCGACTCCGTGCGCGGGAACAGTTCGACGCTCCCGGCTCGGTCAGCGGTACGCAGCGCGGCGAATCCGCCGCCGTCGTTCACGATGCGGTTACCGCCCCACTCGAGCAGCACGAGGTCGATCGGCAGATCGGCGGCGAGCAGCCGATCAGCGGCGTCGAGGCGTAGGTCGGCGAGGTCGGCCTGCACCACCTCGATGCCCATCCGCCGGGCATCGGCCAGGAGAGGCGCTGTGACCGTTTCATAGCGCCGGGCCGTGCCGGTGTTGTCCATCCCCCAATACGCGGGCATGAGTAGCCGGCCCCCGTTGCCGCGCCCGTTCTTGGCTCGCAGCATCCGGGCCAGCGCCGCGGCACGCGCGGTCACCGTGGAGGGCGGCGGGTGCAGACCGCTCTGCGGACACAACCGGGCGTAGGCCTCCGCGAGCTGGGGCGTCACCATGGCGCCGCCGAGCCGGGTGCTGTTGTTGAACTCGAGGAGGCGGGGCCGCCCGTTCTCGATCAGGAGATCTGGACGGGCATACCGGGTGAGTTCCGCGGCCACCAGCGGACGATCAAGATCCATCAGCGGAAGGGAATGGGGAAACCGGAGGACTCGGTACAGGTCGCCCAGGGTCGGGGCACGGCGACGGCACGCGTCCACGGCCAGGCGCAACAGCCGGGCTGCGAGTGACTCGAGACCTCTGTAGGCCCATTCTTCGACGACTACCGGCCGGAGCGGTTCCCAGCACCTGCTGTCCGATTCTTGACGTGGGTTGGACCCCCATCCGGTCGAAGCCGTACGGCGGGTGACGAACTCGTCGCGGAGCTGCTCGGGTAGCGCATCCCAGGCATCGTGGATCAGGAGGTCGAAAAGCGCGTCATCGGCCATGTGGCAACCTTCTCCCGCAGCGAGGACGACGTCGGCGGTGCCGAGTCCGCCCGTGGATCCTTGCTACCCGACTACGTTCCAAGGCCATGCCGATCGCGCGCTTCGCTATACAGGGAGAGTAGGAGCGGATCGCGTATCCGGTGACGCTGGAAGTGCGACCCGAAGCGTAGATCGTACTCCTTGAACCATTGCCCAGAATGATGCAGGAAAAGGATGTCATGCGGCGCCATGTGCCGTATCGCGAGCATGGCGACCGGGGCGACGGAGACTCTGAAGTCTGGGTTTCGGACCGCCCTCTCGTCACAGAGAGGATGGAATTGCCCGATCATCAAGCCTGATTCCACAGCGAAGTTCTTCAGGTACGCGTAGACCGCATCCAGGCAATCCCAGCCGGCACGAGCCATGCGTGGCATGATTATCAACCTGCTCTCGAGCAGTACTCCAGAGTTGGGCGGCGGTCGCCCCGTTTCACCGAACTCGCGGATCTCGGCTCGCAGCTCATCGTTCAACTCCGGCTCGCTCGACCCGTCGATGTCGTACCGTATGCGAGTCTCCACGGCGTGCTCAGCGAGCGCACGAGGGATGAATGGGCACACAGGGCCTGATCGTCCGACTCTCCCGTCGGCAACGGAAACATATTCTCGCAGCCAGGCGTCCACCAGCCTGCGGCACTCGTCAGAATGGTTCTCATCCATCATGGCGCAGCCTCCCTGGAACACGACGTATCGCACATACGTCTGCCTGTCCGACAACCCTCATGCGATTGATCCGGTCCCTTCTCATGCATGCCGCTCTGCTGGAGATGCACGCGCCATGGGCGCAGTCAGGAAGCCTGGACGTGGCGACCAGCGGCGGTGTGACTATCCGGTCCGCGCGGTGGGCGGCTCGTGGAGACGCAGGCGCAGGAGATGGCGTCGAGGATCGGTGAAGGCGATGCGCCCGTGCAGGGCGATGTGGTTGTCGATGATCAGGATCCCGTCGGTGGGGATGACCTGCCGGATCTCGCCGGGTCTTGATGGCGTCCTTCTCCGTTGCCACCACGATCGTTCGCTGTTCACCTCCAACTGAACGACGCTGTTGAATGACGTGGTTATCGTTATGTGAGGTACCTCCGAACTCTCGGGGCCAGCCACCGTCGTTTGCCGGATCACTCACATCGATCAATTCGCGGCGGCCGTAGGAGCGGAACTGCCACAGCTGCCGGAGCGACCCTTGATCGGCGGGATCCTCGGTCACTGGCGGACCCTTGTTCGAAGTGCTGACCGAGAGAGTTCGGATGCAGCGTCGGTGACCGGGCTCGGACGAGGTCGACAAGCCGCTTCTCGTATGCGTCCACCAGTCGGCCGGAGTTTGTTCGGGCGGCTCGGGAGAGGTCGTTGTTGCTGACGCCGAGGTGGATGCCGTGTTCGGCCATGGCGGCCAGGACGTGGGGGGCGAGGGCGGGGTCGGCTTGAGCCATAGCGGCCATGAGCCGGGAGAAGTGGCGCCGTTCGCGGAGGGCGTCACGGATGAGGCCTGCGGGGTTGTCGCGTCCGGCCAGTTCCAGCCCGCGTAGCAGCAGCGTGTCGAAGCGGGTCGGGTCGGCGCCGGTGTCGATGACGCGTTGGCGGGCGCTCCAGCACGCGGAGGCCCAGACGGTGCCATCGGCGTGGGGATCGCTGTGGGGCCCGCCCTGGAAGTACGCCATCGTCCAGCGGGGGTCGAGTTTGCGGCGTCGTTGTTCGGTCAGCGGGATGCTGTGGCGGTGCCAGCCGTAGATGTCGGGGGTGCCCAGCAGCATCGCAGTGATCACGTCGGCGGTGCCTTCGTCCAGCGCGGTCTTCTTGTTGGTCTGCTGCCCAGGTGGGCGCAGCCGGTTGAGCCGGAAGTCGGCGGTGTGCCGGCACACGTGGTGGCCCACCTCGTGACAGACGATGGCGGAGTTGTGCGCGGGCGCACGGAAATACTGGCCGGTGTCGGAGGTGGCGACGAAACCCGCGCCCCCACCCAGATGCACCTCCCCGGCCGGGCTGGCCGCGTCCGGGTCAGCCCCCGCCCCCTCGCCGGGCAGCCGGTAGTGCCCGCCACTCCACCGGCGGGGCTGTTGGTGCATCCCGATGCGCACCAGCAGACGCGGCAGCGGATGCCCCAGCAGCCCGTTGACATACCGCAGCGCCCGCTGGGTGTGAAAGGCCACGTTGACCACCCCGAACGCCCGTGCCGCCCGGTCGGCCGCCGCACCGGCCAACGGACCGCCCCCGGCGGAAGGGTCGAACACCAACCCTCCGCCCAGGCCGCCGCCGGTGAACAACGCTCCGCCGCGCTCGTCGCGGACCGTGGCCTCGGGCAACACGACCTGCGCCGAACCGACCTCGAGGACATCCAATTCGACCTCCCCGAGCCGCCCCGGCCCACCCCGCCCCTCAGACCCGTTGCGCCCCTCAGACCAGCCGCGCCGGTCGGGGAGGTAGACCGCCGCGCGGGTCATACCGGAACCGCCGCACCACTCAACAGCTCCAGCGCACCACCGGCGATCAGCTCCTCCGGCGACAACACCGGAAGCCCGGTCGCCGCCCTCGCTTCCCGCGACGCCAACGGGCTCGCCGTCAACAACCCGCTCACCGCCTGCACCGGGGCACCCAGATCCGCCATGATCCCGACCCCGGCCACGGCACCGAGCGCATCGGCCACCGCCAGCACCACTCCGTCCGCGAACCCCGCCAGCCCTGCGGCCAACTCCTGGGTCTCCTCTTGCAACAACCCGTCGGCGATCTCCAACACCACCACCGACGCACCCCGCCCGACCAGTGCGTCCCGGATCCCGACCATCGTGGCCCGCAACCGCTGCGGTGGATAACCGAACGTCGACGCCATCCCGAAATCCAGGAAGTCCACGATCTCGGCTGCCCCGGCGTCCTGATACATCCACCGGTCCTTCCCGCTCCCGGAACCGGTGACCTTGCCCGCCCCCACCCGCAACCCGGCGCGTGACCACCCCTGCACCAACGCTGCCGCCGTCGTCGTTTTCCCCGCCCCCATCGACGAACCCACCACCACGAACGTGCCCAACTCCGCCCGCGCCGGCTCGGGCGCCGCCATCGCATAGCCGTCCAGCGACAACGGCCGACCGGACCGATCGGCCAACAGCCCCAGCACCTCCAGAACCGTGGGCTCATCACGCCGCGCATGCGCCGAGGCCACCCGCCCGACCACACCACCCGCGGTCAAGAGGTGTGCCTCCGGCCCCGTCGGCAGATAGCCTTCGTAGTAATCAGTGGCATACCGATTACCGAGCGCCCCCGCCACCACATCCCCCGGATACAACCGGACCTGCCGGCCATCCGGGTTTTCCAAATGGTCATGAGCCCGCACGTCCACCACCCTGGCCGCCACCAGATCCCCCAACCGCGGCTCACGATCAAGACTCACCAGCCCGACCGTCCCACGATCAACCACCCCACGGGTGACATAGCTCCACTTGACATCCAAGAACTGTTGCATTACTAGCCTCCCGCGCAGGTGCTCGAACCGGATCTCGGCGCTTCCGCATGGCCATTTCTGTATGGCCATTCTCGCGCTGCTTGCTTGCATCGGCCGCGGCCGTATCGGTGACGTAGCCGTAGTCGTTGAGGCCCTCTGCGGCCAGCGAACTGCTCTTCGGGATCTCCCCCGCGTAGCCGTCCCAGTCGTTCGGAAACTCCGCGATACGACCCTGCCCGATGCGGTGATGATGACGACCGGTCAGCAGCGACGCCCGAGTGGGCGAGCACATCGCCGTCGTGTGGAAACGGTTGAACCGATACCCTCGTTGTGGATCCGGACCCTCGTTGTGGATCCGGTCAGCGTGTCCGTTCGTATATCGCGGCCATACGTGGTCGGAAGCCCCGGGCCCGCATCAACGTGGTCGGAAGTCCCGGGCCCGCGTCGTCGATCAACACGATCAGGATGTTCGGTGCACGTCGGGCAGCCGTTGCGGCTGGATACGTTTCGAGTAGACCGATTCCTGCATCGTTCTGCCCACTATGCTTGTAGACGGAGTTGGCCGGAACGGCAAAAGCACTTGTGAGCTGAACGGCATTCCATTTCCCCCACCTAGTCGTCCACAACCCAGCCGGGCCCCGGTTGACGCCCATTGGCGCTGCGACGCGGCCACATGGGTGCCGGGACAAGCGATCACTGCCGGCGCAGCCGAGCCCGCACATCACTGATCAGCAGTTGGGCCTCCGGCAGTCGGTGACTCGGGCCGTCGGCGGCGGCGCCCGACAACGTCATCCCGGACGTTGCCCGGGTGCCTTGGTATGCGCCCTCCTCCCCCAGTACTCCCCCAGGGCGCCGAAGTCGTATGCACCAGAAGAAGCGTCGACCGAGCAGCGGCAGCCCACATCACCCGCAAAGGGTGAGCACCCCTCCGGCGCGACGAGCAAACGACGCCGCGGCTGCGGGCAGTCACCGCCGATCAGCGCTGGGTGATGCGCCTACGGTGCAGGGTTCTAGGCGCCGCAGCGATCGCCGGTGCGAGCCCCGACTGGGGTGCGGCACAACGGGTGGCTAGCTTTCGCCTCCGGCGTCAAGGCCGGTAAGGGGCAGGGGTCATCGGGCCGGGTGCTCGATGGCGTCCGGCCGGTGTGGCAGCGCAGTGATCGAGACCGGCGGTGGGGCCGGGGTTCGGCAGGCTGATCAGGCGCCGTCGAGCGGCAGGCTTTCGTGTGCGCCGTAAAGGGCCCAGGGCGAGCGGGCGGCAAGCTAGGTTGCGCCGTCGTGCGGCATAGCTGTCGCAGCCGTCACCGCTCGCTCTGGTGCCGGGCTCGACGGTAGCGCTGTTCGTCGAAGGGTTGCTGGGTCTTCAGCAGCGTGTAGGCCAGTCGGCAGGCGTGGCGGGCCAGAGCGACCCGGGCCTGGATCGGGTGCATGCCGCGGGCGCGCAGTTCCTGGTCGCAGTCGTGGAAGGCGCCGCAGCGTCTGGATCCGGGCCACCACCGCACCCCGGGTCTGGGTCGGGCTGGCATGCGGGGCGCTGGACCGGTCGACCAGGCCCACCTCGCCCAGAGCGGCGTAGCGGGCGTTCCACGTCGACAGGCATTGCGGGACACCCCGGCCTCGGCGGCGACGTGGGCGATCGGGCGGGTCGCGCAGCGGTCGATCAACCGCAACCTGCCGGCAGGGGTCAACGGGGCATCAGCGTGGGACACGACGGGTCTCCGGGTCGGTCAGGACGTGTTTGTCAGCCCTTCACATCCTGCCGCCGGGGACCCGTCCCACGTCCCGACGCCTACAGCCCAGCCGTCACCAACCTCATGACCCACAACACCCAGCCGGGAGAAAGGACACGGCAGCGAGGTCGAGCAACCGATCGGGTCCAGGCGCTCGGAAGCCACCCCGTGGAGCCCCCTCGCGCGGGCGTCCTGCCCGGCACGTACTCAGCAGCGGCCGGCCGGTCACGCCATCCCACGTAGTCTCGATGGCGTGAGCGTCGCACCGCCACCGACCGTCATCCTCGATGACCGCTTTGCCCGCGAGCTTGGGGAGATGGCTCTTCCCTGGCAGGCAGAGGCGGCTCCCGACCCGCGGCTGCTCGTGCTCAACGAGCCGCTGGCCACCGAGCTCGGCCTCGACCCCGCCTGGCTGCGGACCTCCGACGGCCTGCGCCTGCTGGTCGGCAACCTCGTCCCCAGCGGTGCCACTCCGGTGGCGCAGGCCTACGCCGGGCACCAGTTCGGCGGGTTCGCCCCGCGTCTCGGCGACGGGCGGGCACTCCTGCTCGGTGAGGTCATCGACGCCGACGGCCGCCGTCGCGACCTCCACCTCAAGGGCTCCGGGCGCACGCCGTTCGCGCGCGGCGGCGACGGCCTGGCCGCGGTCGGTCCGATGCTGCGCGAGTACGTGATCAGCGAGGCGATGCATGCCCTCGGCATCCCCACGACCCGCTCCCTGGCCGTGGTGGCGACCGGGCGCCCGGTGCGCCGCGAGACCCTGTTGCCGGGAGCCGTGCTCGCCCGGGTCGCAAGCAGCCATCTGCGCGTCGGAAGCTTCCAGTACGCCCGGGGCACCGGCGACGTCGACCTCCTGCGCCGCCTGGCCGACCACGCGATCACCCGACACCACCCCGCCGCCGCGGAGGCCGAGCGCCCCTACCTCGCCCTGTTCGAGGCGGTGGTCGCCGCCCAGGCGTCGCTGGTGGCCCAGTGGATGCTCGTGGGTTTCGTCCACGGGGTCATGAACACCGACAACATGACCATCTCGGGCGAGACCATCGACTACGGGCCGTGCTCCTTCATGGAGGCCTTCGACCCGGCCACGGACTACAGCTCCATCGACGTGGGCGGGCGCTACGCCTACGGCAACCAGCCGGTCGTGGCCGAGTGGAACCTCGCCCGGCTCGCCGAGGCTCTCCTCCCTCTCATTCACGACGACCAGGAGCAGGCGGTCGCACTCGCGGTGGAGTCACTCGGCGCGTTCGGTCAGCAGTACGAGGCCGCGTGGTCAGCCGGGATGCGGGCCAAGCTCGGCCTGCCCGATGGCCACGACGACGCGGCGTTCTCGCCTCTGGTCGACGAGCTGCTCGCCCTGCTCCAGGAGGGCCACGTCGATCACACGTCGTTCTTCCGCCACCTCGGCGCGGCCGCCCGCGGCGACGCCGAGCCCACGCGCCGATTGTTCCTCGACCTCGCGGCGTTCGACGGGTGGGTGGAGCGCTGGCGCGCCCTGGGTCCGGACGCCGAGGTGATGGACCGGGTCAACCCCGTCTACATCCCCCGCAACCACCTCGTCGAAGAGGCCCTCACCGCCGCGACCGAGGGCGACCTGGATCCGCTCGAACGGCTCCTGGACGCAGTGGCCACCCCCTACGCCGAACGCCCTGGCCTCGAGCGCTACGCCACCGCCGCCCCGAAGGACTTCGGCGTCTACCGGACCTTCTGCGGGACCTGAGGCCTCGCCCCCGCTGCTGCGGGGGACACAGCAGCGCTCCACCGCCGCTGCCCCGGATGTCGACTCGAACAGGACCGCCGACATTGCCCCGGGCGTCGACACCGCGGCCGACCTGCGCTGACCACAGCGTCGTCGGACGACGATCCGGGGCCAGGCACGTGCCCACGGCGTCATGTGCCCCCCGGAGGGTCGCCACAGGCGTGACCAGGGTGGTTGTGGAGTACAACTTGCCTACCTACCGTTGGTGTCGGCAACCAATAGGGGGAACGAGTGGACACGGAGATCGGCCCGCAGATCCTGGCCGCATTCTCGGGCATCGTCCGGAAGATCCGGGCGCTGGAGACGACCGGCGAGGCGACGGGCGACGTCCCGTTCTCCGTGATCGCCGTACTGGGGCTGCTGAGCGACAACGGTGAGCTGCGACTGGGCGCGGTGGCCGCGAGTCTCGGCGTCGACACCTCGGTGATCAGCCGGACCGTCGCCGTCGCCGTGCACCGAGGGCTGGTGTCGCGCCGCCCGGATCCCCGGGACGGACGCGCGTGCCTGCTGTCGTTGACCGAGCGCGGGGGTCGGTGCCTGGCTGACCGGCGCAACCAGCGGCTGCGTCTTCTCTCAGCGGTCATCGAGGAATGGGAGCCCGGATCGGCAGAGGCGCTGCTGGCGGGTATCACCCGGCTTCGCGACGGCCTCGCCGCCACCGGGACCGCTCTGGCGGCCGCGTAGCCGCAGACGCTCGCCCCGGGGCGCTCACTCGGCCGCTTGGTGTCACCCCTCGACGGCCCCTCGGGCCACGCCCCGACCCGTACCCACTTGTAGACCGTCTGCCGGCGGACGCCCAACTGCTGGGCGACCTCGCCCGGCCGGTGCCCGGCCAGGACACGGTCGACGAGCAACCTGCGGCACAGATCGTCGTGCGGGCATGAGCGAAACCCACTGAGACCTCCGGTTCGGAACGGCGACGTCAGGCACCGCCACTCCTTCCGGAGGTCTCCGCCGTGATCAAGCCGCCACGCCGACCGTCAACAACGTCCCTGGGCACGACAGCTGGCGACGGCGACCCGAACCGAGCATGCGGAGCCCACCCGGCGGCCGGCGCCGCCGGCCGCAGGCCCGCACTCCTCGGCGACAGGGCGGGGAGCCCTGACCCCGCAGACCGTTCCCCGTCCGGCACCATCTCCGGCGGGTGCCCCCGCAGCCGACGGACCCGCTTCTCTCCGGTCGCGCCGGCGCCCGACCCGGGCTCCCCGGGACCCACACCGGTGCCGACAGCTCTCCCGCCGGGCCGGCCGGCCCGGCCCGGCCCCGACGACGTCACCCGCCACGCCGTCCTCCGCCACGCCCTCGTCCTCGCCCTCCCCCTGCCCCGGGGCGTGTCATCGGGGCCCGAGGTCGCTCGCGATCTCCGAGGAACGGCAGACCGAGAATCCCGGCGGGCGGGCCGGGCAGCGACGGGCCCGAGGTGATCACAGGGGCTGCGACGGTTCGTCGACGTCGGTGCGCCGGCAGAACGCGCGGCATGGGCAGCTGACGGCATCGCGTTACTGAGTTGCGCGACCGCCTGCCTCGTCAGTGGCCGCGGAAGGCCTCCTCGAGCCACCAGGACGGCTCGTCCCGCGTCACCTTCGCGTCGATGAGCAGTGGCGTCGTGCGAGGTCCGGCCAGCCATCCCGCCAGGCCCTTCAACCCGCTCAGGTCACGGACGGTGAGTGCCTCGAACCCGTAGCCGCGCGCGATCGCGGCGAAGTCGGTCTCGGGGAACCGCACCGTGTCCAGCGGGTGACCGTCCGGGCCGAAGTGGTGAACCTCGGCACCGTAGGCGGCGTCGTCGTAGACGACGACCACCATGGGCAGCCCCAGCCGGACGACGGTCTCCAGCTCCGAGGCGCCCATGAGCGCGCCCCCGTCACCCAGGGCAGCGACCGGCAACCGGTCGGGTCGGGCCAGCGCCGCGCCGATCGCCGTCGCCAGGCCCAGCCCCACCGACTGGAACGCCTGGGTGAAACAGAAGCCGTGCTCGTCGGGGACGTCGAGGAACATGCTCGGGTAGCCCATGAAGTTGCCGGAGTCCACCGCGAGCACGCGTTCGGCCGGGAGCAGATCGTCCAGCGCGATCGTCAGGGTCCGGGGATCGATGGACCCCGCTCCCCCGGCCGCCGCGAACGGCTCGTCCCGCCAGCGCCCCCGCTCGGCGATCGCGCGGCGGATCTCCGGCGTCCGGTATCCGGTCGCATCGACGGCGAGAGCGGCCGTCGCCGCCTCGGCCACCGCCCGGACGTCCCCCACGACCCCGAAGGCGATGTCGCGCTGCACCCCGAGCGCCTCGCGCTCCAGGTCCACCTGGACGACGACGGCGGCATCCGAGATGAGCCGCCCGTGCCGCATCGTCCACATGTTCAGCGCGCAGCCCCAGCCGACGATCAGGTCCGCCCCGCCGATGAGCTCGGCAGCCAGCGGGGTGGCGAACCCGCCGGACACGTCGAGGTCCCACGCGTTGCCGCGGAACAGCCCCTTGGCCACCGCCGACGTCGCCAGCAGGGCTCCGCAGTGGTCGGCCAGCTCCTCCAGTGCCGCACGGCACCCCGGCCCGCGCGACCCTCGACCCGCCACGAACACCGGGCGCCGTGCCCGCCGAAGGGCGTCGGCCAGCCGCTCCACCTCGGCCGGAGCGGGCGCGACCGCCGCCCGAGCGTCCGGCATCGGGGCCTCCGCGGCCGGCGCCTCGAGGCCCTGCACGTCCAGCGGCAGGTTCAGGACGACGACCCGCCGCTCGTCCCGGGCGGTGGCGACCGCCGTGGCCGCCTGCCCGACCGCATCCGCAGCCGAGGTGACCCGCATCGACACCGCCCCGACCGCCGCGGCGAGTGCCGGCTGGTCGACGAAGAAGTTCGACGTCGGCGAGGTGGCCTCTGCCGTCACCACCACCAACGGCGTGCGGCTCTTCGCCGCCTCGGTGATGCCGGTCAGCGCGTTGGTGAACCCGCAGCCCTGGTGCACGCTGAGCGCCGTCACGCCCCCGCTCGTCCGCGCATAGGCATCCGCCATCGTGGCCGCGCCACCCTCGTGGCGCGCGGCGACGTACCGGGC
>JAOPUQ010000474.1 GCA_025963425.1 Modestobacter sp.
GGCCGGCATCGAGACCGTCTACCAGGACCTCGCGATGGCCCCGGCGCTCGACATCGCCACCAACCTCTTCCTCGGTCGGGAGATCAAGCGCAAGGGTCCGCTGGGCTCGGTCCTGCGCATGATCGACGTCAAGGAGATGCGCAAGCAGTCGCGCAAGCAGATGGACGAGTTGGGCATCACCACGCTGCAGTCGATCACCCAGCCGGTCGACAGCCTGTCCGGCGGGCAGCGACAGACCGTCGCCGTCGCCCGCGCCGCCGCCTTCGGCCGCCGGGTCGTCATCATGGACGAGCCCACGGCGGCACTCGGTGTCCGCGAGTCCAAGGGCGTGCTGGACCTGATCAATCGGATCAAGGGCAGCGGGATACCGGTCGTCCTGATCAGCCACGACATCCCCGCGGTCTTCGAGGTCGCCGACCGGATCCACATCCACCGGCTCGGCCGCCGCGCGACGGTGGTGCGCCCGCAGGACCACACCATGAACGAGGTCGTCGGGATCATGACCGGCGCGCTCCCCGCGCCGCCGGTGAAGGACGAGGTCGCCTCGTGACCGAGCCGGCGAGGTCAGGCATGGGCGGCGCACCGTCGGACAGGCGGTCGACGAGTGCGGGCGAGGTCTCCCCATGACCGTCGTCGTGGGCTACGTGCCCGACGCCACCGGGTACCTGGCCGTCACCGAGGCGGCCCGTGAGGCGCGGTGGCGGGAGACCGACGTCGTCGTCGTGAACGCGGTCGACTCGGTCGGCTACAGCCGGCCCACTGCCGCCGATGAACTGGACCTCGACGCCCTGGCGGCGCGGTTGGACACCGAGGGCGTGCCGCACCGGATCAGGCACCTGGACATCGGCAGCGGCACCGCCTCCGACGCCGTCCTGGGCGTTGCGGAGGAGGTCGGCGCCGAACTGCTCGTCGTGGGTATCCACCGCCGCTCCCCGGTCGGCAAGGTGCTGCTCGGCAGCAACGCCCAGCGCATCCTCCTGAACGCCCCGTGCCCCGTCCTCGCCGTCCGGGCCGACGCCACCGCCTGACCTTGGCCGACCGGCGGCCGCGGAGGAGGCTGCTGCACCATCGCGTCCGGTCCCCGAGGTCAGGATGTCCCCGGGACGGACATGAGCAGTCAAGGAGGCACCTTCATGTCGACCTTCCCGAGGTCACCGGTGCGTGAGGATGAGAGCCGCCCGGCGTCTGGACCGCCCCACCTCGACACCGTCGATCAGAACCATCTGGTGGCCAGGATCGAGGAGTTGGCCGCGGCCCATGACCGTGTGCTCCTGGGCATCACCGGATCGCCGGGCGCAGGCAAGTCGACGCTCGCCGCCGGCCTGGCCGAGGCGTTGCGCACGCGCGGGGTGCCGGTGGCCGCGGTCCCCATGGACGGCTTCCACCTCGCCGACGTCGAGCTCGACCGGCTGGGACGGCGGGAGCGCAAGGGCGCCATCGACACCTTCGACGGCTACGGCTACCTCGCCCTCCTGCGCCGGCTGGCCAGCGAGACGGGGAACACGGTGTACGCGCCCACCTTCGACCGCACCACCGAGCAACCCGTTGCGGGCGCCATCGCCGTGGAGCCAGCGACACGGGTCGTCCTGACCGAGGGCAACTACCTGCTCGACGAGTCCGGACCGTGGGGCGACGTCCGCAGGGCGCTCACCGAGGTCTGGTACTGCGACCTGCCGGACGACGTCCGGCGTCAACGGCTCGTCGCCCGGCACATCAGGTTCGGGAAGACCCCCGCTCACGCGCGGCAGTGGGTCGACGAGGTCGACCAGCGGAACGCCGAACGCATCGAGGCCGCACGGCGCCTGGCGGACCTCGTCGTCCACGCCTGACCCGTCGCAGCACCACCGCTCAGTCGCCGTCGCACCGACAGGTGCGACGCCGAGCTGAAGACCGGAGAGATCGCGCACTTCTTCCGACGCCCCCGCGGTGCCGCTGCGGCAGGCGACCCCTCCCGTCCGCTCCCCGGCCGGGACCCACGACCCGCCCGGAGCGCGTCCGCACGACGTGGCAGCACGCGGTCTCCCGAGGCCCCGAGGCCCCGAGGCCAGCTACGACCATTCGTCACGTCACCGCTTGTCGGCTCGAGTCGTGAGCCCCTGGCACATCCGACGAGTGGGTCGACCGGGACGTCTTCGTGCCGACGACGACGTCAGCGGGTGCGGCCTCTCGGGGCGTCGGGCCAGACGATCCCGATCTTGCCGCCGATCCCCGTGTCGGCGACCTCGTACGCGGCGTCGGCATCCGTGAGGGCGAACCGGTGCGTGACCACCCGCTCGGGATGCAGACGCCAGCGGGCCAGCCGGTCCAGCAGCTCGGCCATCCGCCACGTCGACGACACCCAGGATCCGGAGATCGTCAGCTGACGGTGGATGATCACCTCGCTGACGTCGACGGACAGGGTGCCACCCTCCCCGACCAGCGCTGCGCGACCCCAGCGACGAGTGTGCCGCAGCGCGGTGAGTTGCCCGGCGCCACTCCCGGAGCAGTCCACGGAGGTCTCGGCGCCGTCGCCCAGCAGGTTGCCGAGCTCCTCGTCGCTCCCAGCCACGGCGGAATCGACGGCGCCCATCTCGAGGGCGAGGCGGCGCCGGTCTGGGCTGGGGTCGGTGCCGACCACGGTCGAGGCACCCATGCTCTTTGCCAGCATCCCGGCTGCCAGGCCCACCGGGCCGAGGCCAGTGACGAGGAGCCGGTCGCGGCCGGAAACCTCGATGCGGCAGAGGGCTTCGTACGCGGTGCCGAACCCGCATGCGACGCAGGCACCGTCGAGGAACGTCAGCTCCTCCGGGAGACACAGCAGGTCGCGCTCCTCCGCCAGGAGGAAGTCGGCGTGACCACCGTCGCGCTGCCAGCCGTAGGCCGCCCGGGCGGGGGACGCGCAGCTGATCTGGTATCCGCGCCGGCACTCGTCGCACTGGCCGCAGCCGCTGATGTGGTACACCACGACGCGGTCGCCGACGCGCAGCCGCGTGACCCCAGATCCGGTCTCGACGACCTGGCCCGATGGTTCGTGCCCCCCGATCACGCCCTGGTAGGCCTCCGGACCCTCACCGAGGTGCTCCCGGTAGATGGCGCGCAGATCACTGCCGCAGATGGTGGATGCACGCATCTCGAGGACGACCTGCCCGAAGCCGGGTGCGGGATCAGGAACCCCCCGCAGGTCGACCGTACGGTCGCCGGGCAGGTACGCACCGAGCATGGGAAACCTCCCTGGACCGGGAGCAGGACTCGTGGCCAGCGCCGGAGCGCCGCCGCGGTGTCCCATCAGCGCTCGCCCTGTGCCCCAGCCGAGCAAGGCGCACACCACGGGGACGCAGGCCTCGCTGCAGACGGCGGCACCGTCACCTGCACGCCGCGTGGGCCGAAGTCACCAACACCACGCCCGGCTCGGCAGGCCAGCTGCCGGTCCCGTTGCGCTCGGTCGTCCACGTGCACCTGCGGGGCGAGCGCGACGGCGCGCTGCTCGTGGTGATCCTGACCGACACCGCCGGAGCACGCGCCCCGCCTGGCGATCAGCAAGACGCCCGGGAGCAGGGCGCGGTGCTCCCCTGACCACGGGTTCTCGGTGGACGGCCCCTCGTGTGACTGGCATCTCGGCGACAATGCACATAACTGCACGTAGCGTTTTGGCTGCGCTCAGCTAATACGGGCGCGGCGCCGGTCCGCCAAACCCTGCCCACCGGCTGTCATCCCAGAGAACTCAGGGCAGGGGTGGGGGACCCACGTTCACGGCGCGCTGCGCGCGCCTCGGGGTGAAGCCGCGCATAGCGGCCGGGCACCGATCGTCCGAACCCGACAGCTCACCTCGCCGGCGGTGATCGGAGAATCACCATGGCCAAACATCGTGCACCGCGCTATGTCCGCACCAAGAAGGCTCTCGCCGGCGTTCCCGTCGCGGCAGGCGCCACCGTCGTCGGACTCGGCGTCCTGAGCTCCCCGGCGCAAGCCGCCACCACCCACGACTGGACCGGGGTGGCCCAGTGCGAGTCCGGCGGGAACTGGGGCACCAACACCGGCAACGGCTACTACGGGGGGCTGCAGTTCAGCCCGGCGACCTGGGCCGGGTACGGGGGCGCCACCTTCGCGCCCCGCGCCGACCTGGCGACCCCGGCGCAGCAGGTCGAGATCGCCGAGAAGGTGCTCTCCGGGCAGGGCATCGGCGCATGGCCGACCTGCGGGAAGCGCCTGACTGGCGGCACCACCACGGCCACCGCCGTGGCGCCTGCTCCCGTACCGGCACCCCCTGCCGAACAGCCGAGCGCTGCCCCGGCGACGACTCAGGCTGACGACGCCGACACCCGCGTCCGCCACGTCGCCCAGGTGGGTGACTACGCGGTGAAGCGTGGTGACACGGTGGTGAAGATCGCCGCCGCCCACGGCCAGTCGTGGCGCGGGCTGTACCAGCGCAACGTCGACGTCATCGGGAGCAACCCCAACCTCATCACCCCGGGTCAGGTACTGGTGACCTCCGGGTCGGAGGAGGCGGCACCAGCAGCGGCAGCCCCCGCCGTTGCAGTGGCCCCCGCCGTTGCGGTGGCCCCCGCCGCCGCCACGGCGACTGCTGTCGCGCACATCTCGAACAGCGCGGGAAACGTGAAGCCGCACGTGCAGGCTGCCGCCAACGCGGTCGTCGCCAACGTGCCCGGCGTGGACGGCATCACCATCGGCGGCACCCGCGCCAGCGCCGTCGACCCGAAGGGTCACCCGTCCGGGCTGGCGCTCGACTACATGGTCGGCTCCAACGCCGCCCTCGGCGACGCGGTCGCTCAGTACCACATCGCCCACTGGGACGAGCTCGGCGTGGACTACGTCATCTGGCAGCAGAAGATCCTCACCTCGCCGACCGGCTCCTGGAAGCAGATGGCGGACCGCGGGAGCGCGACGGCGAACCACATGGACCACGTCCACGTCAACTACCGGGCGGCGTGAGCCACCCAGGATGCAGCCCTCCAGCTCGACCAGCACCGGAGGTCTGACGGGCGAGCCCCGGCTCGCGGTGCAGGCGCGAGCCGGGACTCACACGGGAGTGGCCCTCTACCCCTGACCGGGTAGGGGGTCATTCCCGTATCGGCTGTGCGGTGACGCCGAAGAGGAGATGCGTCCGCCTCCTTCCTGCGGGGGGCTGTCGGCCCGGTGCCCCGCAGGCAGTCCCGACGTTCTCGACGCGTCGTCCCAGGCCCACCTTTTCGGATCGGCCGCGGTCAGGGGGCTCAGCGGAGGGGTGAGCGACCGCCGGGCATGGCGGGCGAAGGCGATCCGCGATCCGCGATCCGCGAAAGTCCTACGGCCGCGCCCGACGTTCGTGCCGGCCATCAGCCGGCGGTCGTCGCGGTGCGGCGGCGTCTCGACCCACTACTCCGGCCAGCCGGAATCCTGGATCACCTCGACGAAATCGCCGCGCCGGAACCCGGGCAGGAAGTGCTCCAGGACGTCGGCCTTCACGTTGCCGAACGTCGTCTCCGGTCGGTCTTTGATCCCGTCGGTGAACGCCGCCAGGATCTGCCGCTTGAAGTCCGGCCGTGGGTGCGCCTCGGTGACCGCGGCGCGCTGCTCGTCGGTGATCGCGTGGTAGCCGATGCCGAGCACATCGAGCTCGACCCCACGCGTGACCAACGCGATCTCCGGCGCCATGTGCAGTGGAATCTCCGGGGTGGTGTGGAGCGCGATCCCGGTCCACACGCGCATCGCGGCGTCGTCGGAGATGCCGTGGCCGAGCAGGAACCTGCGGGCCTCGTCGGCCCCGTCGATCTCGAAACGCTGATCGGTGCGCCGGTACTTCGAGGTCAGCCCGAGGTCATGGAACATCGCGCCGACGTAGAGCAGTTCGGGGTCGTAGCGCAGGCCCTGCTCCCGGCCACGCAACGCCCCGAAAAGGTAGACCCGCCGCGAGTGGTCGAAGATCAACGGGCTCGCGGCCTCGCGGACGAGCTCGGTGGCCTCGGCGACGAGCTTCGTGTCGGGGATCTCGATGTCGGCGATGCGGGTGGGCATGGCGTCCTCCTGGTGGCCGGTCGTGGATGAGTCACAGCCCCAGCATCACCGCAACGCCCGTCTACGACGTCACGGCCACCTTCAGACCCACGCTCCCACTGCCCCGAGACCTCGGGTACCCGGTAGCCGGAGGAGGGCAGCCGGACTCGAGATCGCCGGACGGTCGTTCCCTCTGCGGCGACCTGTGCGGCGACGGCCGCCAGGATGGGACGCGGCCGGCCGCCGCCTGCCGATGGGGGTTCTCCGCCATCGCGAGCAGGCCGATCGGCACGGCTTCGTGCGCTGGCGCGGCGAACGGCAGGCTCGCCGGGGACCCTTGGAGACGGAAAGGTAGGCGCGGTGGGACCCGGCCGCCGTCCAGGCGCAGTCAGGTC
>JAOPUQ010000475.1 GCA_025963425.1 Modestobacter sp.
GCGGGTCGGGCGCGGTCGCCGACCGCGACCTCGACGCGGTGGTGGCGCTCTTCGACGCCGCGGCCGGCTTCGTCGACCGCCTGCCGCACGCCGAGGTGTCCGCCTTCGTCGAGCACCTGGCCGCCCAACAGCTGCCCGGTGACGGCGGTGCCGCGCGGGCGCCGGCGGGGGAGACCGTCCGGCTGCTCACCGCACACGCGTCCAAGGGCCTGGAGTGGGACCTGGTCTGCGTCGCCGGGGTGCAGGAGGGCCTGTGGCCCGACCTGCGCACCCGGGCCAGCCTGCTGGGCGCCGAGGACCTGGTGGAGGCCGCCGCCGGCACCGACCCGGCGAACCTGGACCGGCGCGCCCTGGCGCTGGCCGAGGAGCGCCGGCTGTTCTACGTCGCCTGTACCCGGGCTCGACGCCGGCTGGTCGTCAGCGCCGTCGACGGTGCGGTGGAGGGCGGCGACGCGGGCACCGCCGCCTCCCGGTTCCTCGACCTGGTCGTCCCGCCACCGGTCGACGGCGAGGGGACCGGCGGCGTCCGGCCGCACACCCCGCTGCCCCGGCAGCTGACCCTGCCCGCGCTCGTCGCCGAGCTGCGCCGGCACCTCACCGATCCGCACACCCCTGCCCCCCGGCGGGCCAGCGCGGCGGCGGTGCTGCGCCGGCTGGCCGAGGAGCACGTGGCCGGGGCAGACCCGGCGGGCTGGTGGGGGCTGGCGCCACTGTCGGACGACGCGCCGCTGGTCGACCCGGCCGACGTCGTGCCGGTGCGGCCCTCGGCCATCGACACCTTCCAGCGCTGCCCGCTGCGCTGGGTGCTGGGCGCGGTGGGGGCCGAGGCCGCGCCCGAGGCCACCCGGACGGTCGGCTCCGCGGTGCACGACGTGGCGCAGCAGGTCGCCGAGGGCCTGCCGGCCGCCGATGCCCCGGCGGTGCTGGACGCCGAGCTCGACGGCCTGGACCTGGGGCCGGGCTGGTTCGACCAGCGGCAGCGGGACCGGGCGCAGGAGATGCTCACCAAGTTCCTGGCCTGGCACGCCCGGGCCGACCGCGAGCTGGTCGCCGCCGAGGAGGACTTCGACGTGGTCGTCGGCCGTTCGCGGTTGCGCGGCCAGGTCGACCGGCTCGAGCGTGACAGCGCGGGCCGGCTGGTCGTCGTCGACCTCAAGACCGGCAAGACCGCGCCGCGGTCGGTGGAGGAGCACGGTCAGCTGGCCGCCTACCAGGTGGCCGTCGCCGAGGGGGCCTTCGCCGAGCACGGCACCGCCACCGGGGGTGCGGCGCTGCTGCAGGTGGGCGGCAGCCAGAAGTCGGCCAAGGAGCACGTCCAGCCGGCGCTTCCCGCCGACGTCGACGCCGGGGCGACCTGGGCCGGGGAGCTGCTGGCCTCGGTGGGCGAGGGCATGGGCGCGGGCACCTTCGCGGTCCGTACCGACGCCGACTGCGACCGCTGCGCGTTCCGCCGCAGCTGCCCGATGCAGGAGTCGGGCCGGCAGGTGACCCGGTGATCCCCCGCACGCCGCAGGACGGCCAGCTGGCCTTCGACCTGCCCGGCCTGGTGGCCCCGCAGGTGCCCGACCTGCCCCGGCTGCTCACTCCGGCCGAGGTCGCGGTGCGGTGCGGGCTGTCCTACGCGCCCTCGCCGGAGCAGGCCGGGGTGGTGCAGGCACCGGTCGACCGGCCGTTGGTCGTGGTGGCCGGGGCCGGCTCGGGCAAGACCGAGACGATGGCCGCCCGGGTGGCCTGGCTGGTCGCCAACCAGCTCGTCGCGCCCGAGGCGGTGCTCGGACTGACCTTCACCCGCAAGGCGGCCAGCGAGCTGGGCGCCCGGATCCGGCTGCGGCTGGGGGCGCTGGCCCAGCACCCGGACACCGACCCCGCGCTGCGCGAGCGGCTCACCGTCGCCGCGCCGACGGTCGCCACCTACCACGGCTACGCCGCGGGGATCGTCGCCGAGCACGGGCTCCGGATCGGCGTCGAGCCCGGCGCGGGCGTGCTCGGCCCGGCCATGTGCTGGGGGCAGGCGGCCACCGTCGTGGCCGGGCACACCGGCGACATGAGCGACGTCGCGCTCGGCCTGGTCACCACCACCGAGGACGTCCTGCAGCTGGCGGCCGAGCTGGGCGAGCACGACATCAGCCCGGCCGGGCTGCGGTCCTGGACGGCGCGGCTGGAGCAGCAGGTGCACGGCTACGCCGACGCCGGGAAGAAGAAGGGCCCCTACGCCGAGGTCCTGAAGGTGCTCGCCCGCCAGCGCGCGCGAGTGGCGCTGCTGCCCATGGTGGAGGCCTTCGAGGCGCGGAAGCGGGCGGCGGGCGCCATCGACTACGCCGACCAGGTGGCCTTCGCCGCCAAGGTCGCGGTCACCTCTCCGGAGGTCGGCCGCCGCGAACGCGCCCGCTGGCGCGTCGTGCTGCTCGACGAGTACCAGGACACCAGCGTCGGCCAGCTCCGGATGCTGGAGGCGCTCTTCGGTGGCCCCGGTGGGCATCCGGTGCTCGCCGTCGGTGACCCGCGGCAGTCCATCTACGGCTGGCGGGGCGCCTCGGCCGGCACGATCGAGCGGTTCGGCCGCACGTTCCCCGGCACGCCCGACCGGCCCGCCGAGCGGCTGACGCTGTCCACCAGCTGGCGCAACGACCGGGCGGTCCTCGCCGTCGCCAACACCGTGGCAGCGGCGCTGCCCGACCCCGACCAGCCACTGCCCGACCTCGCGCCGTCGCCGGTCGCCGGGCCGGGGGAGGTGCACTGCGGCCTCTACGAGACCGTCGCCGAGGAGACCGAGGCGCTGGCCGACCGGCTCGCCGACTGCTGGCACGCCGTGCCCACCGCGGGCACGCGGCCGACCGTCGCGGTGCTCGTCCGCCGCCGCGCGCAGCTGCCCGGGATCGCCGCCGCACTGCGGGAGCGCGGGCTCCCGGTCGAGGTCGTCGGCCTGGGCGGGCTGCTCGACGTGCCCGAGGTGTCCGACGTGGTCGCCACGCTGCGGGTGCTGGTCGACCCCACCGCG
>JAOPUQ010000489.1 GCA_025963425.1 Modestobacter sp.
TCGGTCTCCGAGCACTTCCGCACCCATTGGCCTACCTCGGCCGCCACCTGGCTCGCCCCCGACGGAGCACCCCCCACCGCCGGCCGCCTGTTCCGCAACCCGGTCCTCGCCTCGACCTACCGCCGACTGCTCGACGCAGCGCGCGGTCCCTCCCGAGAGGCACGGATCGACGCGGCGCTCGCGGCCTGGTACACGGGGTTCGTCGCCGAGGCGATCGACGAGTTCTGCCGGTACCCGACGATGGACGACTCCGGTCGTCAGCACCGCGGGTTTCTGACCGGTTCCGACTTGGCCAGCTGGACGGCGACGTACGAGCCGCCGGTCACACTGGACTGGCAGGGGTGGACGCTCGCGAAGGCCGGGCCGTGGTCGCAGGGACCTGCGCTGCTCCAGGCGCTGGCGCTGCTGGACGGTCTTCCGGCGGCAGGCCCCGACGCTCGGTACGCCTCCGCCGTCCCCGACGCTGAGCTGGTCCATGCCAGCGTCGAGGCGGTGAAGCTGGCGATGGCCGACCGCGAGGCCTGGTACGGGGATGTCGCGGACGCACCGGTGGACGACCTGCTGTCGACCACGTACACCGACGAACGGCGGGCGCTCATCAGCGGCCGGGCCAGCAGGGAGCTGCGGCCCGGCTCGCGGGGTGGGCGCCCGCCGCGACTGCCCCGCTACGTCGCGGAGACGTCGGCGGGCAGCCGGCCCCGCCCTGGCGAGATCGCCGGCGTGGGTGAGCCCACCGTTGACACCCGCGGCACGACCCGGGGCGACACCTGCCACGTCGACGTCGTCGACCGCTGGGGCAACATCGTCTCGGCCACCCCCTCCGGTGGCTGGCTGCAGAGCTCGCCGGTCATCCCGTCGCTGGGCTTCCCGCTGGGCACCCGTGCGCAGATGTTCTGGCTGGAGCCGGGGCTGCCGAACTCCCTGGCGCCCCGCAAGCGGCCGCGCACCACCCTCACCCCGTCGCTGGCCTCGCGCGGCGGCGTCCCCACCCTCGCCTTCGGCACGCCCGGCGGTGACCAGCAGGAGCAGTGGCAGCTGTGCTTCTGGCTGGCCCACACCCTGGGCGGGCTGGACCTGCAGGCGGCCATCGACGCGCCCGCCTGGCACACGACCAGCTTCCCGTCGTCGTTCTACCCGCGGGACATGACGCCGGGGGAGGTGGTCGTGGAGTCCCGGATCGGGGAGGCGGTGATCGCTGACCTGCGGGGCCGTGGCCACGACGTCACCGTCGCCGACGGCTGGTCGCTGGGCCGGTTGTCGGCGGTCTCCCGCGACCCGGAGACCGGCATCCTGCGGGCCGGGGCCAATCCCCGCGGCATGCAGGGGTACGCCGTCGGGCGCTGAGGATCCTGAGCCGTCAGCGGCGGGGGAGCATCGCCCAGACGCTCTTGACGCCGTCGTCGGAGTGCCAGCCGTGCGCGTCGGCCATCTCGGCGATCAGGTAGAGGCCCAGACCGCCCTGGCTGGGGTCGCGGCCGACGGCGGGCTGGGGTGGCTGGGCAGGGGCCTGGTCGCAGACCTCGACCAGCCAGGCCTGGGCGGTGCGCTTGACGCGGGCGGTGACCCCGCCGCCGCCGTGGCGCAGCGCGTTGGAGGCCATCTCGTCGAACGCGAGCACCACGGCCTCGTCGAGCTCGGCGGCCTTCGGATCGGCGGAGGACTCGGCGGCCAGCCCGCGGCGCAGCTGCGCGCGGACGGCAGGAAGTTCGGAGACGTGGGACAGGTCCCACCGCCAGCCGTCCTCGGCCGGCGGGGGTGCGGCGGAAGGCCACTGGAGCCGGGCGGGCTCGCCGGTCACAGGGCCTCCTCGCGGACGCTCGTCAGCCCCGTGCCGTTGGGTGCTGCGCTGATGCGTGACCTCGCAAGCTCGGTCACACGGTCTCCTCGCACTCGAGCCGTCGAGATCCAACGGCGACTTGCTGTGTTGGCACGGTTACGCGCACGCAAACGTGGACCGTGGTGTGAATCAGGCCACAGCGCACGGAACAGGACGTGCACCAGCGTCTCATCCGGCGGTCAGGTCGACGAGCGCCCGCACCGTGTTCCAGTTGCGCGCCGTCCCGGTCACCCCGAGCAGCCGCTCCCAGCGCCAGGCGCCGAGCGCGCTGCGGCGCAGTCCCTCGGGCAGCCACAGGTACAGCTCCCGGCCGACCAACCGGTACTGCTCGTCCTCCCGCGGGGGTGCCGGCAGCGCCGTCACCAGTGCGGGGTCGGGGGGGCCGGCCAGGAAGGTGACCGAGTAGCGGGCCGGGTCGGTCCAGGTGCCGGCCAGCGGGTCGGCGGCGAGTACCGCGGCCAGCTCCGGGGCGGTGCGGACGACGACGGGCACCTCGAACCCGAACGTCCCCGCCAGCGCGGCCTCGACGTCGGCGGTCAGGTCGTCGGCGGTCAGGTCCGAATCGAGCAGGACGTTGCCGCTCTGCAGGTGGGTGCGCACTTCCGCGTGTCCGCGGGCGGTGAGCAGCTCGCGCAGCGGCGCCATGCCCACCCGGTGGGCCCGGCCCACGTTGATGCCGCGCAGCAGCACCATGTACCGGGTCACAGGGCAGCACGGTAGGGCATCCCTCCGGGGGCGCCGGCCGGCTCGCCCGCCGCTGAGCAGGGGTCCCAGCCCGGGGTCCTACAGTGCGCGGCGATGGACGCCGCCCCGCTGCTGGACGCCGCCGAGCTGTCGGTCGGCTACGGCGATGACCCGGTCTGCGCCCCGGTGACCGTCGCGGTGGCCGCCGGGTCCGCGCTGGGCGTCGTCGGCCCCAACGGCGCCGGCAAGTCGACCGTCCTGCGGACGCTGGTCGGCCTGCTGCCGCCGCTGGGCGGCACGGTCCGGTTCGAGGGCCGGGAGGTCGACGAGCGGGAGGCCCCGTTCCGCCGGGCCGTGGCCACCGTGCTGGACGACGACGCCTTCTTCCCCTCCCTCACCGGCGTCGAGCACCTGCTGCTCACCGCCCGCGGGCACGGGGTGACCGACCCGGAGCGGGCGGTGGCGGCGGAGATCGAGGCCTTCGGGATGGCCGAGCGGGCCGGTGCGCTGCCCTCCGCGCTGTCCTCGGGGCAGCGGCGCCGGCTGGCCCTGGCCGCCGCGCTGGTCCGGCCGTTCCGGCTGCTGGTGCTGGACGAGCCGGAACGGCGGCTGGACGCCCAGATGCGCCGGCGGCTGGCCACCCGGCTGGCCGCCGTGGTCGCCGACGGCGGCACCGTCGTCTTCGCCAGCCACGACCCGGACTTCCTGGGCACCCTGGCGACCCGGGTGCTGGTCGTGGACGACGACGCCTGCCGGGTGGTCCCGCCGGCGGACGCCGTCGCCGCACTGCACGAGGGCTGACCCCTGACCGCGACGTCCCTGCCCGCAGCAGACCGCGCCGCCGAGCTGGACGGCGCCGGCGTCCGGCGGTTCACCCGCCGGGCCACGGCGGCCCGGGCCGACACCGGCCTGCTCACCCGGATCGGCGACCTGGTCTCCGCGCTGACCTCGGTCGCGATCATGGTCGGTGTCCTGGCCGGGGTGCTGTCCCGCCTGCGCGAGCGGATCGCGGCCCGTCCGCCGGTCGAGGCGGCCGTGCTGCCCGGCGCGGTCACCGCCGTCGTCGCGGCGCTGGTCCTGGCCGGTGGGGTGGTCGGGGTGCTGGCCCGGCTCGGTCCGGTGAGCGCCACCCCGGCCACGGCGGCCTGGTGGCTGCCGCTGCCGGCC
>JAOPUQ010000496.1 GCA_025963425.1 Modestobacter sp.
CGTGCGGCTGGCCAAGATGCCGCAGGCGATGCTCCGCCCCTGGATCGAGGCGCACCCCGAGGTGGGCGAGCGGCTGCTGCAGGTGCTGGCCCGCCGGCTCCGGCGCACCAACGACTCGGTCGCCGACCTGATCTTCACCGACGTCCCCGGCCGGGTGGCCAAGGCGCTGCTGCAGATGGCCGACCGCTTCGGCAGCCGGGAGAGCGACGGTCTGCGGGTCAAGCACGACCTGACCCAGGAGGAGCTCGCCCAGCTGGTGGGCGCCTCCCGCGAGACGGTGAACAAGGCGCTGGCGGACTTCGTGCACCGCGGCTGGATCCAGCTGCAGGGCAAGTCGGTCGTCGTCCTCGACGAGGAACGGCTGCGCCGGCGCGCACGCTGACACCCCGCACGCACGCGAGGCCCCGTCCCGGATCCCGGGACGGGGCCTCGCTGCTCCGGGCCCGCCGGTGGGCACAGGGGGGCGCCGGGTCACGCGGGCAGCGGCACGACCATCCGGATACGGGTGCCGTCGGGCAGCAGCGCGACCAGGCCGTCGTCGGTCTCCTCGAACGTCGGGCTGATCGGCTCCAGCGGGGCGGGGGGCGACCCGGCCATCGCGGCGCCCGCGTCGGCGAAGGACTGGAGCTGGCCGAGGGTGTGCAGGGTCGGTGGCAGCATCGGCCGGGTGCCGGCGGCGTACTCGGCGAGCGCGCGGGACGGCGTCGCCCAATCGGCCTCGTCGGCCTCCCCGGAGACGTCGCGCGCCTCCTGACCGGCGGGCATCAGCGCGGTGAAGAACTTGGTGTCGTAGCGCCGGCTCTCCCCGGGCGGGGTGATCCAGTGCGCGTAGGGCCGCAGCAGGTCCGCCCGCAGCGCCAGGCCGCGGTGGGCGAGCAGCTCGGCCATCGACAGCTGGCGGGCCAGCAGTGCCTGCCGCTGCGCCTCCCAGTCGTCGCCGGAGACGTCGGGGACGACGCTCGCCCCGTCGGCCGGGCCTGCCAGCAGGACGCCGGCCTCCTCGAAGGTCTCCCGTACCGCGGCGCAGACCAGCTCCCGGGCGATCCGCTCGTCGCAGCCCCACACGGCCGCCCACTCCCCCGGCGACGGGCCCACCCACGCCATGTCGGTGTCGCCGTCCCGGGGATCGACGCCGCCGCCGGGGTAGGCGGTCATCCCGCCGGCGAAGGGCATCCCCTTCGTGCGCCGGAGCAGGTAGACCTCGAGCCCGGGCGCGCCGTCCCGCAGCAGCAGGACGGTCGCCGCCTGCCGGATCGGTACGGTCACACTGCCACCCTCCGGGCGGCACCGCGGTCAGGACGGACGACGACGCAGTCGTCGGTCGTCCCGGCACGGGGGCCGGAGGCCTCCTGCCGGGGACACGGGGACGCGCTCGGCGCAACCGGCGCCGGCTCCTGGCCGCGGTGCGGCCCGAAGGGTCGCAATGTCACCTCAACTCGACGGTGAGCTCGACCTCCACCGGGGAGCCCAGCGGCAGCTCGGCGACGCCGATCGCGCTGCGGGCGTGCTGGCCGGCCTCGCCGAACACCCGGCCGAGGAACTCACTCGCCCCGTTGACCACGCGCGGCTGGCCGGTGAAGCCCTCGGCGCTGGCCACATAGCCGACCACCCGGACGATGCGCGCCACGGAGTCCAGGCCGACCAGCTCGTCGATGGCCGCCAGGGCATTGAGGGCGCAGACCTTGGCGTCGGCCGCGGCCTCCTCGATCTCCACCGAGCCACCCACCTTGCCGGTGCGGCGCAGCCCGCCGTCGACGAAGGGCAGCTGCCCGGAGGTGAAGACCAGCTGCCCGGTGCGCACAGCGGGCACGTAGGCAGCGACCGGGGCGGCCACCGCGGGCAGCCGGATACCCAGTTCGGCGAGGCGGGCGTGCCAGGACGGCGCCGGGGAGCTCATCGCGGGGACCTCAGTTCGACGGACGCTTGAGGTAGGCGACCAGCTGGTCGCCCCCGCCCGGCCCGGACAGGACGGTCACCAGCTCCCACCCGTCGACGCCCCACGAGTCGAGGATCGCCTTGGTGTTGTGGATCAGCAGCGGGATGGTGGCGTACTCCCAGGTACGGCGGGCCGGTTCGCTCATGCGGCGACGCTAGCGCAGCCGGGACGGGCCGGGAGCCGGCACCGCTCGTAGGCTGGTGCGGGTGAGCCTCCAGTCGTCGTCCGTGCGGTGTCACGTCGTCACCGGCAAGGGCGGGACCGGGAAGACCACGGTCGCCGCCGCCCTGGCCCTCGCCCTGGCCGCCGAGGGCCGCTCCGTGCTGCTGATCGAGACCGAGGGCCGGCAGGGCATCGCCCAGCTCTTCGACACCCCGCCGCTGCCCTACGAGGAGCGCCGGGTCGCGGTGACCCGCGGCGGGGGCGAGGTCAAGGCCCTGGCGATCGACGTCGAGGCGGCCTTCCTCGAGTACCTGGACATGTTCTACAACCTCAAGCGGGCCGGCCGGGCGCTGCGCAAGATGGGGGCGATCGACTTCGCCACCGTCATCGCGCCGGGCCTGCGCGACGTGCTGCTCACCGGCAAGATCAAGGAGGCGGTGACCCGCCGGCACGAGGGCCGGCCGGTCTACGACGCCGTCGTCGTCGACGCCCCGCCCACCGGCCGGATCACCCGCTTCCTCAACGTGACCGGCGAGGTCGCCGGGCTGGCCCGCTCCGGCCCGATCAAGACCCAGAGCGACGGGGTCATGGCGGTGCTGCGCTCCCCCCAGACCGCGGTGCACCTGGTGACCCTGCTGGAGGACATGCCCGTGCAGGAGACCGCCGACGCGATCGCCGAGCTGACCGCCGCCGGGCTGCCGGTCGGCTCGGTCGTGGTGAACATGGCCGCCGAGCCGCTGCTGCCGGCG
>JAOPUQ010000508.1 GCA_025963425.1 Modestobacter sp.
CCAACTGGTCGCGCCGCTACAAGGCCAACCTGGAGAAGCTCGCCTCGGGCGACATCAACAAGGTCGGCGAGGTCGTCCGCGACCTCTGGCGCCGCGACAAGGAGCGAGGCCTGTCGGCCGGCGAGAAGCGCATGCTCTCCAAGGCCCGTCAGATCCTCGTCAGCGCGCTCGCGCTCGCCGAGGGCACCAACGAGGACAAGGCCGAGGTCCTCCTCGACGAGGTCCTCGCCTCCTGAGCACTCCGCTCCACCCCAGAGACACCCAGTCCACTCCCGTGCACGCTGTCGGCATCGTCGCAGCGGCCGGGAGTGGTCTGCGTCTGGGGGCCGAGATGCCGAAGGCGCTGGTTCTGCTGGGCGGCCGTCCCCTGGTCTGCTGGGCCGTGGAGTCGCTGCGGGCCGGCGGGGTGGCCGACGTGGTGGTCGCCGTCCCGGCTCCGCAGCACGCGGCCTTCGCCGCCGTCCTGCCCGCCGACGTGCACGTGGTCGTCGGGGGCGACACCCGCACCGCCTCGGTCCGCGCCGCGCTGGCCGCGGCCGGCGAGCACGCCGACGCCCCTGGCCCCAGCGCCGTCCTGGTGCACGACGCCGCCCGGCCGCTCACCCCGCCCGACGTCGTCGCCCGCGTGCTGGCCGCCCTCGCCGCCGGTGCGCTCGCCGTCGTCCCGGTGCTGCCGGTCGTGGACACCACCGTCGTGGTCGGTGACGACGGCGTGGTGACCGCCGACGTCCCGCGGTCGACGCTGCGCCGGGTGCAGACCCCCCAGGGCTTCGACCGGGCCACGCTGGTGGCGGCCTACGCCCGGGTGCACGGCGCCGCGGCTGAGTTCACCGACGACGCCTCCGTGGTGCGGGCCGCCGGGGTCGCGGTGCACACCGTGGCCGGCGACGAGCGTGCCAGGAAGATCACCGTGGCCCACGACCTGCTGACCGCCGAACGGGAGGTCGCCCCATGACCGCCCGGAGTCGAGCCGTGGACTCCCTGCCGCGGGTCGGCATCGGCACCGACGTGCACCCGGTCGAGCCGGGCCGGCCGTGCTGGCTGGCCGGCTTGGAGTGGCCGGACGCCGACGGCTGCGCCGGGCACAGTGACGGCGACGTCGCCGCGCACGCGCTCACCGACGCCGTCCTCTCCGCCGCCGGGCTGGGCGACATCGGCGGCCTGCTGGGCACCGACGACCCCCGGTGGGCCGGTGCCCGGGGAGCCGCGGTGCTGGCCCACGTCCGCGAGGTGCTCGCCTCCGCCGGCTGGGAGATCGGCAACGCCGCCGTGCAGCTGATCGGCAACACCCCGAAGGTGTCCCCGCGGCGGGCCGAGGCCGAGGCGGCGCTGTCCGCGGCGCTCGGCGCCCCGGTGAGCGTCACCGCCACCACCACCGACGGCCTGGGGCTGACGGGGCGGGGCGAGGGGCGGGCCGCGGTGGCCACAGCGCTCGTGGTCCGGACCACTGCTCCAGCGCCCGTAGACTCGGTGCGGTGAGCCTCCGCCTGTACGACACGGCAGCACGTGCCGTGCGTGACTTCACGCCGCTGCGTGCGGGACGGGTCTCCATGTACGTCTGCGGGCTGACCGTGCAGGGCCCGCCGCACATCGGCCACGTGCGGTTCGCGATCGCCTTCGACGTGTTGCGCCGCTGGCTGATGCACAGCGGCTCCGAGGTCACCTACATCCGCAACGTCACCGACGTCGACGACAAGATCCTCGCCAAGGCCGACGCGGCCGGCGTCCCCTGGTGGGCCTGGGCCTACGAGAACGAGCGCGCGGCCACCCGCGCCTACGACGTCCTGGGCACCCTGCCGCCGACCTACGAGCCGCGGGCCACCGGGCACGTGCCGGAGATGGTCGAGCTGATCGAGCGGCTGATGGCGCGTGGGTCGGCCTACGCCGTCGACGGCGACGTCTACTTCGACGTCCGCTCCTTCCCCGGCTACGGCGAGCTGACCGGCCAGAAGCTGGCCGACCTGCAGCCCGCCGCTGACACCGAGACCGACGACCGCAAGCGCGACCCCCGCGACTTCGCGCTGTGGAAGGGCACCAAGGCCGGCGAGCCGGACACCGCGTCGTGGGCCACGCCCTGGGGGCGCGGGCGGCCCGGCTGGCACCTGGAGTGCTCCGCGATGGCCGAGCGCTACCTCGGCCCGGAGTTCGACCTGCACGGCGGCGGGCTGGACCTGCGCTTCCCGCACCACGAGAACGAGCGGGCGCAGTCGCAGGCCGCGGGTGACGGGTTCGCCCGGTACTGGCTGCACAACGGCTGGGTCACCATGGGCGGGGAGAAGATGAGCAAGTCCCTGGGCAACACCGCGCTGGTCGACGAGGTCGTCCGGCGGGTCCGCCCGGTGGAGCTGCGCTACTACCTTGCCGCCCCGCACTACCGGTCCACCATCGAGTTCACCGAGGGGGCGCTGGAGGAGGCGGGAGCTGCCTACCGGCGGCTGGAGTCCTTCGTCCGCAGGGCCGCCGAGCGGGTGGGGCGGGACTCCGGTGCGCCGGTGCTCCCCGACGCGTTCACCGCGGCCCTGGACGACGACCTCGGCACCCCCGCCTCGGTCGCCGTCGTGCACGAGGCGGTGACCCGCGGGAACACCGCGCTGGCCGGCGGCGACGATGCCGCGGTCACCGCGGAGCTCGGGTCGGTGCGCGCCATGCTGGGGGTGCTCGGCCTGGACCCGCTGGACCCGCAGTGGGCCGCCGGCGGCAACGACCAGCGGCTCGCGCAGGCGACCGACGGCCTGGTGTCCCTCGCGCTGGAGCAGCGCGCGGCGGCCCGGGCCCGCAAGGACTACGCATCAGCCGATGCGATCCGGGACCAGCTCGGCGCCCTGGGCGTGCAGGTCGAGGACACCCCCCAGGGCACCCGATGGGAGCTGACGACCTGATGGCCGGCAACAGCCAGCGCCGGGGCCGCAGTGACGGCGCCGGCAAGAAGACCGCAAGTGCAGGCACCGGCGGCAAGAACCGCAGGTCGCTGGCCGGTCGGGGCGCCACCCCGCCGGCCGCGGCGCGGCCCAACCACCCGGCCTTCAAGAAGGCCCAGGCAGCCGTCGCCCGACGGGACAACCGGCAGCGGGTGCAGCGCCGCAACGAGGAGTCGCCGGAGCTGCTGCTCGGCCGCAACCCGGTGCTGGAGGCGCTGCGCGCGCAGATCCCGGCGACCGCGCTCTACGTGGTCACCGGCGACACCAGCCGGGGCGGCACCGACGAGCGGATCGCCGAGTCCGTGCAGCTGGCCGCCGACCGCGGGCTCCCGCTGCTCGAGGTGGGCAAGGCCGAGTTCGACCGGATGAGCGACGGGGCACTGCACCAGGGCATCGGCCTGATGGTGCCGCCCTACGACTACGCGCACCCCGACGACCTGCTCGACATCGCCCGCAACTCCGGGCGCCCGCCGCTGCTCGTGGCCCTGGACGGGGTGACCGACCCGCGCAACCTGGGCGCGATCATCCGGTCGGCCGCGGCCTTCGACGCCCACGGCGTCCTGGTGCCGCAGCGCCGGGCGGTCGGCATGACCGGCTCGGCCTGGCGCACCAGCGCCGGTGCCGCGGCCCGGCTCCGGGTGGCCCGGGCGGTCAACCTGGCCCGCTCCCTCGCCTCCTACCAGGAGGCCGGCCTGCAGACCGTGGGCCTGGCCGCCGACGGGGAGATGGCCATCCACGAGTACGACGGGTTCACCGACCCGATCGCGCTCGTCGTCGGGGCCGAGGGCGCGGGGCTGTCCCGGCTCGTTCGCGAGCGCTGCGACGTCGTCCTGTCGATCCCGATCACCAAGGACACCGAGTCGCTGAACGTCAGCGTCGCGGCCGGGATCGCGCTCTACGCCGCCGCCGCCGCCCGGCGGTGACCGGGGCGTCGTCGACGCCTCCTCCCGGGTCGCGGCCGGCCCCGGCCGAGCGGCTGGACCTCGCTCCGCACCCCGAGGGCGGCTGGTACCGGCGCACCTGGACGTCGCCGGCAACCCTCGCCGGCGACCGGCCGGCGGCCACCGCCGTGCTCTACCTGCTCACCGCCGGCGAGTGGTCGCGGTGGCACACCGTGGACGCCGACGAGCTGTGGCTGTGGCACGGTCCCGACCCGCTGACGCTGCAGCTGGCCGACGCCCCCGGAGACGTCGCGGACGAGCACACACTGGGGCCTGACGCCGTCCAGTTGCTGGTGCCGGCCGGGCGGTGGCAGCGCACCGCAGCCGCGACCGGCGAGGTCCTGGTCACCTGCGTGGTGTCCCCGGGCTTCACCTGGAGCGGCTTCCAGCTCGGCTGAGCCCGGGGGTCAGAGGCTCGTCGGCGACCAGGCGGTCCGCGGACACTCGACCAGGGACGGCGGCACCAGGCCGCAGGAGATCGTCGTGGGGATGCGCATCGGCGGGGTGACGTACTGGCCGTAGCTGCCGTTGAACTGGTCCCAGCGGCCCATGTCGGTGACGTGGCAGTCGGTCTCGACCACCTCGTCGGGACCCTCGTGGTGCCGGCGGGTGTCCGGCACCTCGGGCCCGCCGGGCTCAGCTGAGCCGGACGCCGGTCTCCGGGTGGAACAGGTGGACCTCGCCGGCGCGCACGCCGAGGTCGACGGTGGAGCCCATCACCGGCGGGCGGCGGCCGTCGACCCGGACGACGAGCCGGGAGGCGCCGCCGTCGTGCTGGGTGGTGCCGTGCAGGTAGGCGTCCGCGCCGAGCTCCTCGACCAGCCGGACCTCCATCGTCAGCCCGGTGGGCTCCGTGGCGATCGTGAAGGACTCCGGCCGGATGCCCACGTCGACGGTGTCCGCGGCGCCGAGCCGGGTGAGCCGCTCGCGCGGGACCGGCAGCGCCAGGCCGCCCACGGTGACCCCGTCGCTGCCGACCGGCCCGCGCAGCACGTTCATGGCCGGTGAGCCGATGAAGGTGGCGACGAAGACGTTGGCCGGGGTGTCGTAGAGCTCGCGGGGTGTCGCCACCTGCTGGAGGAGGCCGTCGCGGAGCACCGCCACCCGGTGGCCCATGGTCATGGCCTCGGTCTGGTCGTGGGTGACGTAGAGCGTGGTGGTGTTCAGGTCCCGTTGCAGGTTGGCGATCTCCGCACGGGTCTGCACGCGCAGCTTGGCGTCCAGGTTCGACAGCGGCTCGTCCATCAGAAACACCCGCGGGGAGCGCACGATCGCCCGGCCCATCGCCACCCGCTGCCGCTGGCCACCGGACAGCGCCTTGGGCTTGC
This sequence comes from Modestobacter sp., assembly GCA_025963425.1. Classification (GTDB taxonomy): domain Bacteria; phylum Actinomycetota; class Actinomycetes; order Mycobacteriales; family Geodermatophilaceae; genus Modestobacter. The sequence continues at coordinate 5,188 of JAOPUQ010000508.1, forward strand.
GGTCCAGGTAGGGCAGCAGGTCCAGCATCTCGGCGGCCCGGCGTACCCGCTCGACGATCTCGGCCTTGGACGTGCCGGCCAGCTTGAGCGCGAAGCCCATGTTGTCCCCGACGGACATGTGCGGGTACAGCGCGTAGTTCTGGAACACCATCGCGATGTCGCGGTCCTTGGGGGCGGCGTCGCTGACGTCCTCCCCGTCGATCCGGATCTCACCCTCGTCGACGTCCTCGAGGCCGGCCAGCATGCGCAGCGCGGTGGACTTGCCCGAACCGGACGGGCCGACCAGCACCAGGAACTCGCCGTCGGCGATCTCCAGGTCCAGCTTGTCCACCGCCGGGACGTCGTTCCCGGGGTACAGGCGAGACGCACCCACATAGGTCACCGTCGACATGGGCGGGACTGTAATGCCCGGCACGGTCCGCAGTCAGGCCACGGAGGGACGATCCGGCGAACAGCCGGTGCTGCCCCGGGCGCTCAGGACAGCAGTTGGCCGACGGTGTAGATGACCAGCCCGGCGAGGCCGCCGACGACGGTGCCGTTGACCCGGATCCACTGCAGGTCCCGGCCCACCTGCAGCTCGATGCGCCGGCTGGTCTCCTCGGTGTCCCAGCGGGCGACGGTGGTGCCGACCAGGTCGGCGACGTCGCCGGAGAACCGCTCGACGGCGTACCCGGCGATCCGGCGGCTCTGCCGCTGCACCAGCTCGCGGACCGTCGGGTCCTCGGTCAGCAGCTGGGCGACGTGCCGGATCAGCCCGGCCATCCGGGCCCGGAGGACGGAGTCCGGATCGGCCGCGGCGGTGACGACGGTGGTCTTCACGGTGCTCCACAGCGACCCCGACCAGGTGCGCACCGCCGGGTGGTCGAGCAGCTCGTCCTTGAGCTGCTCGATCCGGGCGGCCGCGGCGGGGTCGGTGCGCAGGGAGTGGACGTAGGCCCGCAGCCGGACGTCGTAGGCGCGCCGCAGCTCGTGCCGGGGGTCGTCGCCGACCTCCTCGAGGAAGCTCTGCACCCCGCTGAACACGCGATCGAACACCCGGTCGTCGACCCAGTCGGGTACCCACGAGGGGGAGGCATCGCCCAGTTGGGCGCGGAAGACGACCCGGTTGTCCTCCAGGAAGCGGGCCAGACCGGTCAGCGCCGCCGACAGGACCTCCTGGTGCCGGTCGCCGTCGACGACCAGCTCGAGCGCCCGGGCCACGGCCGGGGCGGCGGGGGTCTCGCGCAGCTTGCGGTCCACCAGGGCGGCGACGGCGGGCTGCAGGTCGTCGTCCTTGAGCAGGTCGGTCAGCGCACCCAGCGCCACCCCGGCGTCACCGGCGAGGCGCTCGGCCCGCCCCGGGGCGGCCAGGAAGGTGCCCAGCCGGCCGGGCACGTCCACGGCGGCCAGCCGCTCGTCGACCACCGCGCGGGTCAGGAAGTTGTCCTGGACGAAGGTGCCCAGGCTGGCACCGATCTGGTCCTTCTTGCGCGGGATGATCGCGGTGTGCGGGATCGGCAGCCGCATCGGGTGCCGGAACAGTGCGGTGACGGCGAACCAGTCGGCGAGGGCACCGACCATGGAGGCCTCGGCGGTGGCCCGCACGTAGTCCACCCAGGCCCCGGCGTCGTTCCCGAGGAGCACGCACGCGAGGAACACCACCGCGGCGAGCACGAACAGCCCCAGCGCCAGGCGCTTCATCCGGGCCAGGTCGCGGGCGCGGGCGGGATCGTCGAGAGAGTCGGCCAGGGGAACGGTCAGCGGAGGGGCCGGCACCACCCCAGCGTAGGGGCCCCCGGACGTGCGGCGACCCGGCACCTCGGGGGGTGCCGGGTCGCCGGTCCAGGGCACGCCGGTCAGTTGGCGGCGGCGTCCAGCGTCACGTCGACGGTCGAGGAGTCGCTGCCGCGACGCACGGTGAGCGTCACCCGGTCGCCGGGCTGGGCGCTGCGCACCGCGGCGGTGAGCTCGGTGGAGGTCGTCACCGCCCGGTCCCCGAGGGCGGTCACCACGTCACCCACCCGCAGGCCCGCGTCGGCCGCGGCGCTGCCGCCCTGCACCTGCACCACCTCGGCGCCGGTGCCGACCTCCGAGCTCGCGCCCTGCGTCGCCGTCCGGGCGCTGACACCCAGCAGGGCGTGCGTCGCCGAGCCCTTGGCGATGATCTCGTCGGCGATCCGCTTCGCGGTGTTGGACGGGATGGCGAAGCCGACGCCGATGTTGCCGCTCTGGCCCGAGTTCTGGCCCGGGACGTCGGAGCTGGCCACCGTGGCGATCGCGCTGTTGATCCCGATCACCTGGCCGGCGGCGTCGACCAGGGCGCCACCGGAGTTGCCGGGGTTGATGGCGGCGTCGGTCTGCAGCGCGTCGATGACCGTCTGGTCGGTGTCCGAGCCGGTGGCCACGGCCCGGTTGGTGGCGCTGATGATGCCGTCGGTGACCGTGTTGGACAGGCCCAGCGGAGCGCCGATGGCGATGGCCAGGTCGCCGACCTGCACCTTCGTGGAGTCGGCGAAGGCGGCCGGGGTCAGGCCGCTGGCGTCGCTGAGCTTGACGACGGCGAGGTCCGACGTCGGGTCGGTGCCCACGACGCTGCCGTCGTAGAGCGTGCCGTCGGCGGTGCGGACCTGGACGGTCGCGTCCTGGGTGCTGCTGTCCAGGGTGACCACGTGGTTGTTGGTCAGCACATAGCCGTCGGCGGTCAGCACGACCCCCGAGCCGGACCCGGCGCTGGAGCTCGAGCTCACGTAGATGGTGACCACGCTCGGCGCGGCCTTGGCGGCCGCGGCGGTGGCGGAGGTGGCCGACTGGGGGTCCTTGATGACGACGCTCTGCGCGCTGACCGCCGAGGAGCCGGTGCCGCCGTCGTGGCCGGCCAGGGTGGCCACCCCGGCACCCGTGCCGCCGCCGATGAGCGCCCCGGCGACCAGGCCGGCGACCCCGAGCCGCCACCGGCCGGCCCGGCGCGCCGGCGCGGCAACCGGAGCGGGGGGCTGGAACGCCGAGGAGAAGCCGGGGTGCCCGGCGGCCTGGTGCGGCGCGCCGGCCTGCTGACCCCAGCCGGCCGGCGGCCAGCCC
>JAOPUQ010000021.1 GCA_025963425.1 Modestobacter sp.
ACGTGCCGCCCCGGTCGAAGAAGTGGTCCCGCCGGCCGATCTGGTCCCGCGGGACGCCGAGGACCTTCGCCCACGCGGCCGCGAGCCACTGCTCGGTAGGGGTGGCCGGCGCGGAGTGGTCCTCGGCGGCGTCGGGCTCCCGGGCCAGCGCCGCCAGCGCCTTCCGGTCGATCTTGCCGTTGGGTGTCAGCGGCAGGCTCTCGCGCCAGTGGAACGCCGAAGGGACCATGTACGCCGGCAGGGACGCGGCCAGCCGGTCCCGCAGCACGTCGACCGCCACGGCCCGGGGACCGCAGTAGAAGGCCTCCAGGCGCGTGCTGCGGTCGGCCCCCTCGACGACCACCGTGGCACCGTCGCGGACACCGGGAACCCGCAGCAGGGCGTTCTCGATCTCGCCGATCTCGATGCGGAAGCCGGCGATCTTGACCTGGTTGTCCCGGCGGCCGAGGAAGTCGAGCTTGCCGTCCGGCCGCCAGCGGCCGTAGTCGCCGGTCCGGCAGATCCGCTGGCCCTCGCGGAGCGGGTCGTCCTGGAAGACCGGGCGGGTCCGCTCGGGGTCGTTGACGTACCCCCGGCCGACGCAGATTCCGGAGAAGACGATCAGCCCGGGCGCGCCCAGCGGCACCGGCGACAGGTGCTCGTCGACGACGTAGACGTGCACATTGTTGATCGGGCGGCCGAGCGGGACCCGTTCCCCGTCCGGTACGCGGTCCATGGACTCATGGACGGCGTCGTCCGAGGTCTCGGTCAACCCGTAGGTGTTGACCAGCCTGATGCCGGGCTGGCTGGCGAACCAGCGCTGCACGAGCTCCTTCTTCAGGAAGTCGCCGGTGGGCGAGACGCAGTGCAGGTCAGGCAGCGCGCGAGGATGCTGCTCCAGGTAACTGAGCACGGCATCGAGGTAGGACGGCACCACCTGGAGGACGCCGGCCCCGCCCTCGACGATGGTGTCCACGAACCGCTCGACGTCCAGAACCACCTCCTGGTCGACGATCAGGGTCCGTCCGCCGACCAGGAGCGCGGCCACCAGCTGCCACACCGAGATGTCGAAGCACTGGGGGCCGGTCTGCGGGACCACCTCCCCCTCGCCCACCCCCAGGTCGTCGATCTTGGCGTAGACGTGGTTGAGCATCCCGGCGTGTTCGCACATCACGCCCTTGGGTTCGCCCGTCGATCCGGAGGTGAACAGGACGTAGGCCAGCTGGTCCGGCGTGACCTCGATGCCGAGATCCCCGTCGGCGTGGTCTTCCGCCCAGGCATCGTCGAGGAGGAGCGCCTGCACCCCCGGCAGCGAGCCGAGGGCCTGGTCCAGCGTGCTGGTGCTGCTGCGCTCGGTGAGCACGAGGCGGCACTCGGCCCGGGACAGCGCGGTGGCGATGCGACCGGCCGGGAAGTGCGGCTCCAGGGTCAGGTACGCTCCCCCGGCCTTCCAGATGGCAAGGACGGCGGCCATCCAGTCCAGGTTGCGCTCGGTGACCACCGCGACGACCTCCTCGCGGCGGAGTCCCCGGGCCAGCAGCGCCCGTCCCAGCCGGTTGGCCCGTGCGTTGAGCTCGCGATAGGTCCACTGCCGGTCGCCGTGCACGGCCGCGACGGCGTCCGGGTGGGTCTGCACGCGCTGCTCGAACAGCTCGTGCACCCGGCCGTCCGGCAGCTCCCGGCGCGGTCCGGCCAGCCCGTCGAGCTGGAAGCGCAGCTCGTCGGCGGACAGCAGGCTCTGCCGCGCGTGCTCGGCATCCGGATCGGCGGCGATCAGCGCCAGCGCGGTGAGGTGGTATCCAGCGATGCGGGCCGCGCTGCCCCCGTCGAGGACCTCGGTCCGGTAGCGCAGCCGCAGCACCAGACGGTCGGCGCGCTGCGAGGTCCCCACCTCCAGCACGGTGTCGGCCAGGAGGTCACCGCCCCGGCCGGTCGGGTCGAACACCGTCTCGAACGACGGCCCTGCCAGGCCCATCGAGCGTCTGAGGTCGTCGACCGGGACGTCCTGGTGCGACAGCAGACCGGACTCGACCCGATGGGCCTCCAGCACCAGTGCCCGCCACGAGCCGGGCTCGGTCGTCAGCCGGCAGGGCAACGGCCGGGCGCCCTCGACGGCGACGTAGCCGGTCACGACCTCGCGCTCGCACGACAGCGCAGCCAGGACCGTGGCGTGCGCCGCCAGCAGCACCGAGCTGAGCGGCACCGCCAGCTCGTCCGCCAGCCGGCTCAGTCCGACCACCTGGTGGTCGGGGACCGACATCTCGTGCTCGCTGACGCCCGGGACGGGGTGGCGGGTCCACCGCGGGATGGCGCTGAACCCGCCGGCGGCCAGCACCTCACGCCAGTACTGCCGTCCAGCGTCGACCACGGGGCTCATCAGAGCCCTCCGTCCACGATCGCCATGGTGCTGACGGCCGCCGGCTGTCGGGGACGATCTCCGTCACGCCCGTGGGCGCTCGGAGCCGGTAGGCCGGTCGCCTCGTCGGCGCCGTCGAGGAACAGGGTGCTGTTCCCACGCACCGGCAGGGGGGCCATGTTCTCGGGCATCTCCCGAGCCGGGTTGCCGCCCCACCGAGCGTGCGCCGGCACCTCCTCACCCTTCATCAGGAACGAGTCGGGTGCGAGCGCGGCACCGTCGCCCATCATCACGCCGTAATGCACCATGGCGCCGACCCCGAGGGTGCAGCCGGCACCGATCGTGGTCGCATCGGACTTGAAGGCGTAGTCCTCCTGCGAATGGCACTGGATGTACGAGCCGGCGTTGAGGGTGACGTCGTCGCCGATCGTCACGATGTTCTTCTCGGACATGCCCGCACCGTCGTCGAAGAGCCGCTTCCCGAGCCGCACTCCCACCAGCCGCCAGAGCACGGACTTGAACGGTGTCCCGCTGAAGAGCCTGTGCACCCCCATCCGTGCACAGAGCTTGAAGAACCGCTCCCTCCGCCAGAATTCGATGTCGTAGATCGAGCAGTACATCGGTTGCACGCCCCGGAAACCCGTGGAGGCACGCTCCATCAGGGAGAAGTAGAAGAGGCTGAACAGGAGGACGGAGACGTTGGCCAGCGCCACCATCGTCACACCCAGCGAGGCGTAGAGGTCCGCCGTGGCGAATCCCACCAGGATCAGCACGAACGCGTAGAACCACCGTGCCGTCAGGTACAGCCCGATGGTGGCGAGATTGTGCCTGTTCTTGGCGGCGAGGAGTCGCGGGACGTCCTCTCCGGTGGCCATGCGGACGAACTCGCTGTCCCGCTCCACCGTGCGGGGGATCTCGAAGCTGGGCGACCCGAGAAGCCCGACCCCCTCCCGCACCTCCCCGTCGATCGGGACGAGGACCTTCGTCGCGAGCAGACAGTCGTCGCCCGTCCTGCCCCCGGGGGGATAGACGATGTCGTTCCCGAGGAAATTCTGTGACCCGATCGACGTCCGATGCACGCTGAAGGACGTGCTGGAGTAGTTGGCATTGAGGAGCGACAGCCCACTCGCGACCACCGTTCCGGTGCCGATGGTGCAGAGGAAGGGGGTCTCGTGCTTCACCTCCGTGCCGAAGTTCGACCCGGTCTGCATCACGGGAGAGAGCTTGTACCCCAGGCCACGCAGATAGTGGACGACATAGGAACTGTCGCCGGTGACCGTGTGGAAGAACTTGCTGTTGGTCGCGTGCGCGATCGCCCGGTGGAGCGAATAACGGAATCCGTACAGGCGGTAGACCTTGTCCGGCTTGATGGCGAGCGTGAGCACGCGAGGAACAATGAAGATGAAGAGCAGGCGGAGGATCTCGCCGCCGAAGAAGAGCACGAGGGAACTGACCAGCGCGGCGACGTAGAAGGACCGTGTCATGATGGCCAGCGGCCCTTCGCCCATCAGCGCAGCGAGCCACGGGACCTCCACGAGCAGCATGGCCACGCCGCCGAACGCTGCCGGCAGGTACACGAGCGCCAGGGTCAGCAGCTGCACGGTCGCGTAGCGGACCCTTCTGCCGGAACTGCAGTCGGCCGGTTCGACCCCCCGGTAGTCCGACTGGGTCGGCTGGGCCGGGGAGCCGTGCCAGCGCTCGCCCCCGGGCACGGCCTGACCCGCGTGCAGCGAGGAGGCATGGCCCAGCTGAGCCCCGTCGCCCAGCGAGGTCCCGATGTCGAGCACCGACTTGTCGCCGACCAGCACGCCCTTCCCGAGCGTGACCGGACCCGTCTGGATCACGCCGGAATGGGCCCGGTAGCAGTTGAGGTACGAGTCCTTCCGGATGACCGTGCCGTCGCCGATGGTGAGCAGGTCGGTGCACACGGGCATGTGCCGGGACAGGACCACCACGCCACGCCCGACCTTCGCCCCCAGCGCCCTCAGGTACAGCACGAAGAGCGGCGAACCGGCGAACAGGACCAACGGGTTCGACGCGACCAGCGTCTTGACCATCCAGAAGCGGACGTAGGCCAGGCTCCAGATGCGGATCTCCTGGGGCCTCCACCGGCCGATCAGCACCCACTTCGCCAGGATCGGCAGGGTGCACGCCACGAGGAAGCTCGCACCGCCGGCTACCACCGCCCGCATGTAGTCGTTGACCAGGCCGCCTCCGGCGGAGATCCACTCGTAGCCCTGTTCGAAGACGAAGGCGGCGAGGAAGGAGTACAGGACGAAGATCAGGAACTGCAGCGTTCCGCACAGGACGTACTGCCGAGTGCTCACCGGTGCCGCCACCTCGGTCCGCCGCTCGGCCGACGACTCGACAGGCGCGGGAGCGGCCTGCGCGAGCGCCGTGGCCAGTGTGCGGACCGTCGGGTGCTGATAGACGTCCGTCATCGACACCGACGGCAGGTCCTCCCGCTTCCGGACCCGGGCGCAGAACTGGGCCATCACCATCGAGTCGGCGCCCAGGTCGGCGAAGAAGTGGCCGTCGACCGGCACCCGCTCCACGTGCAGGACCTCGGCCAG
>JAOPUQ010000029.1 GCA_025963425.1 Modestobacter sp.
ACCCGGGCGGCCGAGACCGCCGAGGCCGACGAGCTGCTGGCCGAGCGGGCCGCCGACGTCGCGCACGGCGGCGACCGCGAGGCCGCCCCGGAGCTGGACGCCGAGCAGGCCGCGCTGCAGCTGCTGCGCACCCAGCTCGGCGCCCACCCCATCGACAGCTGACCCGTCGGGGGCCACCCCCGCCGGTGGTTGCGGCGGCATGGGTCGGCGTCCTCGAGGCTGCGGGCCCGGGCGACGGTGATGCTCGCCTGCTTGACGTGATCTGGACCACCCCCTAGCGTGCAGCTTGCATGTTTCGGAACTCCGTCCGGATAGCGAAATCAAAGGTGATCCGTGAAAACCGGCCTCTTGGTCACCCCGAGTGCGACCACTCCCCGCGTCGTCGCCCGAGCCGAGGAGTACGGGTTCGACTCCGCGTGGTTCGTCGACTCGCCCCTGGTCTTCGGGGACGCGCTGATCTCCATGGCCGCCGCGGCGGTGTCGACCTCGCGCATCACCCTGGGCACCGGGGTGACGAACCCCGTCCTGCGCTCGGCGCCGATCCTGGCCGCGTCCCTGGCCTCGCTGAACGCGCTCGCCCCCGGGCGGATCGCGATGGGCATCGGCACGGGGTTCACCTCGACCGGTGCGCTCGGCCTGCCCCCGGCTGACCTCGCGACCCTCAAGCGCTTCGTGGGCGAGGTCCGCGTGATGCTGCGGGGCGAGGTCGCCGAGGTGGTGCTGCCGGACGGGCAGACCCGGCACGCCGGCTTCATCAACCCCACGCTGCCGTGGGTGGACGTCGAGAGCCCCATCCCGGTCTACGTGGCGGCCGCGGGGCCCAAGATCATCCGAGACAGCGCCACGTACACGGACGTGGTGCTGCTGGGCGGCATGACGCAACCCGACGTCATCGCCGCGGCACGGGCGATCGTGCGAGAGGCCCGGACGGCCGCCGGGCTGGACCCGGACGGCGTGGAGATCGCCATCACCCCGTCGGTGTACCTGACCGACCGCGACATCGACCTCGACGACGAGGACGACTTCATCGAGCTGCGTGAGGCTCTGGGGCCCAAGAGCCTCGCGCCGGCGATCAACTTCAGCCGGATCGCCGAGAGGTCCCCGGGCGTGCCGCGGGAGATCACCGAGGCCTTCGTCGCCGTCCGGGAGGCCTACCGGCCGCCGGAGGGGGACGGCGGTGACCCGGCGACCAAGCACCTGCGGGCCTACAAGGGCTACATGCGCGACCTCACGCCGGAGCAGCGGCCACTGGTCACTCGGGAGGTGCTGCGGTCCACGACCGTGTGCGGCTCCGCGCGGCAGGTCGCCGAGCAGCTGCGGGCGCTGGCGGACGCAGGGGTCGGGCACGCGATCCTGTCCGCGCTGCCCCAGCACCTCGACGCCGCGCTCGAGACCGTCGGTGAACAGGTCCTGCCGCAGCTGTCCGCTTCCTCGACCAGCGTGTAGGCAGCGTTGTGGCGGCGAGCTTCCCGCTGGACACCTGGTACGCGGCCGCGTGGTCGCACGCTCTCGGCGCAGAGCTGCTCGCCCGGGAGATCGCCGGCCTCCGGGTCGTCCTCTACCGTCGGGCGGACGGTCGCCCGGTGGCACTCGACGACGCCTGCTGGCACCGGCTGCTGCCACTGTCCATGGGCCGGCTCGACGGCGAGGACGTCGTCTGCGGCTACCACGGACTGCGCTTCGACCCCGACGGGCGCTGCGTCTTCATGCCGTCCCAGGAGACGGTGAACCCCTCGGCGCACGTGCCCGCCCGGCCGGTGGTCGAGCGGCACGGCCTGGTCTGGCTGTGGCCGGGTGACCCGGCGCTGGCCGACCCGGCGACGGTTCCGGACTTCGGGTTGGCCGACCACCCCGGCTGGGTCGGCCCCGATCGCGAGTACGCGCTGGCCTGCGGGTTCCAGCTGGTGGTCGACAACCTGCTGGACCTGACCCATGAGACGTTCGTCCACGCGAGCTCCATCGGCAACGCCGCAGTGGCCGAGGCTCCGTTCGAGACCACCCATCGTGGAACCGAGGTCTCCCTGACCCGGTGGATGACCGACATCGACCCCCCACCGTTCTTCGCCGCGCACCTGGGCAGGCCGGGCCGGGTCGACCGGTGGCAGATCATCCGTTACCAGGCGCCGGCCACGGTCACGATCGACGTGGGCGTCGCCCTCACCGGGACCGGTGCCCCCCAGGGTGACCGCAGCCAGGGCATCACCATGCAGGTGATGCACACCGTCACCCCGAGCACGGAGGGGACCTGCAGGTTCTTCTGGAAGCTCGTGCGGGACTACTCGCTGGACGACCCGTCGCTGACCCGGCGCCTGTTCGAGGACAGCGAGACCGTGCTGGCCGAGGACAAGCGGATCCTGGAGGCACAGCAACGGGCGCTGGAGGCCCATCCGGACCGCGCGTTCTACGACCTCAACATCGACGCGGCCGCGGTGTGGTCGCGCCGCATCGCGGAGGAGATGATCGCCGCGGAAGCCGACGGGCCGGCCCCCACGGGTCCGCTCGCGTGACACCGGCGACGCGGGCCGTCCCGGGCAGGCGGAGCCGGTGGACAGGGGCCACCGTCGCGGCTGTCGAGGGGCTGACCCGGGACGTCCGGCGGCTGGAGCTCCAGTTCGACGAGGCTGTCGAGCGGTCGGCCCCCGGCGGTCACGTCGACGTGTTGATCGACGTGCGGGGTCGGCTGGAACGGCGGTCGTACTCGGTGGTCGAGTGGCGTGGCACCGGTCGGGCGGTGATCGCGGTCAAACAGCTGACAGCTGGTCGTGGTGGGTCGGTCGCGATGCACGCACTCGTGCCGGGGGACCGCCTGACGGTGTCCCGGCCGGAGCACCTCGTCGGGCTCACTCTCGACGCCCCCGCCCACCTGCTGGTGGCCGGCGGCATCGGCATCACCGCGCTGGTCGGGATGGCGCGAGCCCTGGCTGTCCGGGGAGGGCCGCTGCGGCTGCTGTACGCGGTCCGCACCCGTGAGGAGGCGCCCTTCCTGGACCAGTTGCGCGACCTCCTGGGACCGCGCCTGGAGCTGCACTGCTCGGCAGAGGGGCGCCGCCTCACCTTTCCGGCGGCCTTCGCCGACCTGCCTCCGGGTGGTCTCGCCTACGTGTGCGGTCCGCTGCTGATGCAGGAGGCGATGCGTGTCGCGTGGGAGGAGTCCGGCAGGGAACCGCGGCACCTGCGCTCCGAGACCTTCGGCAGCAGTGGCAGCTTTCCCGAGGAGGCCTTCACCGTGCGGGTGCCGCGCCTGGGGGTGGAGATCGACGTGCCCTCGGATCGCAGCGTCCTGGCGGCACTCCAGGACGCCGGGGTGGAGATGATCGCGGAGTGCGAGCGCGGCGAGTGTGGCCTCTGTGTGCTCCCCGTGCTGGCGGCGGAGGGCCTGCTCGACCACCGGGACGTCTTCCTCAGTGCCCGGCAGAAGCAGGCGGGGGACGTGTTCTGCACCTGCGTCTCGCGGGCGGTCGGCGGCGCGCTGACCCTCGACACGTTCGACCGCTGAGCACCGGTCGCGGACCGGCGGGTCGGCCCACTGTCAGGCGCCGGAGCGCGTCCGGTGCCCCAGGAGCTGGGAGACCTGGGCAGCGGCACGGACCACGTGCGCGATGGCCTCAGTCCGGTGCCGGCCGCGCAGCCGGTCGTTCGTGCCGGTCACCGACAGGCCGGCCACGACGCCCCCGCTGGCGTCGAGGACTGGTGCGCCGATCGCGGTCACGCCGGGCAGCAGATCGTCCGGGCTCACCACGTAGCCCTTCTTGCGGGCGTGCTCGAGGCGCTCCTCCTGCTCTGGGGACAGGTCCAGTCCGCCGCGGAGGTCCGGGCGGTGGGCCAGGATCACGACTGGTCCGGCGCCCGCGGTGAGGGGCAGCAGGTCCCCGACGTTGACGTGGTGCACCCGGATGGGGTGCGGGCCCTCCACCCGGTCGACGCACAGGGCCCGGTCGTCGCGGGCGACCATCAGGTACGCCGTGTCGCCGGTCTCACGTGCCACCTGCTCGAGCGCCGGGCGGGCGACGTCCTTGAGCGAGCCGCTGTGCGAGGCGGCGGCACCGATGCCAGCGAGCTTGCCGGTGAGCGCGTACCGGCCGGTGGAGGTCTTCCGCACCCAGCCGGCCACGGCCAGTGTCGAGAGCAGCCGATGTGCCGTCGGGCGGGTCAGGTCGGTGGCGTCCGCCACCTGGGACAGCGGTACCTCCGGGCCGTCGGTGGCCAGCAGCTCGACGACCCGGCAGGCCCGGATCACCGAGTTCACCAGGTTCTTCGAGTCCTCGTCGTCCATGTCCCCTCGTCCCCCGCGTGGTGATGCGGTCAGCGATGGCCGGCCGGCACCGGCGTGCGTGGTCGAGCCTACGGCGGTTCGGCCCGGACAGCTTTCCGGTACCCGGAAGTCACGCCCGGAACGCGGGCGAGGGGCGCGTGTGACGCAGGGCACCGGATTGGTTGACACAGCCCCCCGTCAGTCCCTATCTTCGCCGAAGACATTCCGTTGGGCGGTCATCCGTCCGGATGGCGAAATACGGTGGAGGGGATGGAAGAGGTGGCACAGGTGCGACGACGGGTCCTGGAGGTGCCCGGGCTCGGTCACGGGGGCCAGCCGATCCCGCTCGCGGTGACGCTCGGCGGATGGCTGGTGACGGGCGGACTGAGCGGTCGCGACCCCGCGACCGGTGGGCTTCCCCCAGCGCTCGAGGACGAGGTGGCCCAGCTCTTCCGCAACATCCTGGCGGTGCTCTCCGCAGCGGGTGCCGGACCGGAGGCCGTCGCCAAGATCACCGTGCTCATCCGCGACCGCAGCTACCGCGACGTGGTCAACGAGGAATGGGTCCAGCTCTTCCCCGACCCCGCCGACCGGCCCGTCCGACAGACCTTCGTGCAGGACCTCCCCGGAGAGCTCCGCGTCCAGGCCGACGTCCTCGCCATCCTCGAGAACAGGGAATCCGCATGATCATCGACGCGCACGCGCACCTGGTCGCGCCGTCCGAGCTCTATGTCTACAAGGCCAACCTGCAGTCCAACCACGGTGCGCACGGCAAGGGCTCGCCGGGGATCAGTGACGAGCGGTTGAAGCAGTCGGCCGACGAGAACGTCGCGCTGATGGACGAGGTGGGCACGGACGTGCAGCTGCTCTCGCCACGTCCCTACATGCTCATGCACTCCGAGCAGCCCGCGTCGATCGTTCGCTGGTGGATCGAGTGGAACAACGACCTCATCGCCCGCACGGTCGCGATGTACCCGGACCGTTTCCGCGGCGTTGCCGCCCTTCCCCAGTCTCCGCTGCTGGGGGCCGCCGGGTGGCTGGAGGAACTGGACCGCTGCGTCACGGAACTCGGCTTCGTCGGCGTGCTGCTCAACCCCGACCCGTCCGAAGGACTGGGTGACTCGCCCCCGCTGTCGGACGAGTACTGGTATCCGCTCTACGAGCGAATGGTCGCGCTGGACGTGCCCGCGCTCATCCACTCCGCCGCCTGTCGCAGCCCGCGGGAGAGCTACAGCGAGCACTTCGTCACCGAAGAGAGCATCGCGGTCCTGCACCTGGCCAAGTCCCGGGTCTTCCTGGACTTCCCCGAGCTGAAGATCGTGGTGAGCCACGGCGGCGGCTCGGTGCCGTACCAGATCGGCCGGTGGAAGGCAGCGCGCGAGCACTCCCGGCTGGGGGCCGCGGACCAGCTGCGCGAACCGTTCGAGGAGTCGCTGCGGCGGATGTGGTTCGACACCGTCCTCCACGAGCCGGCCGCGCTCGAGCTCCTGATCAAGACCGTCGGGGCGGACCGGTGCCTCTTCGGCACCGAGCGTCCGGGCAGCGGCTCGGCGAAGAACCCGGCCACGGGCCGGGCGTTCGACGACCTCAAGCCGGTGCTCGATGCCATCGACTGGCTCGGCTCCGATGACCGACAGCTCATTTTCGAGGGCAACGCGCGGCAGCTGTACCGCAACCTGCCCGGTGGGGAGGCCTGACATGGCGAAGATCGTCCTGGCACAGGGAACGTCGCACAGCCCGCAGTTGTCGATCGCGGTGGAGTCCTGGCCGAAGTTCGAACAGCGGGACCGGAACTACAACCTGCTGCTGGACCGCGCCGGCACGCAGCAGGATTTCGACGACCTGCTGTCCCAACGGGGTGACCGGCTCGCCGGCGAGCTGACGCCGGAGGTCTGGGCCGCCCGCAAGGCCCGCTGCGACGAGGCGCTCGACCACCTGCAGGGTGACCTGGCGGCCGCCGACCCCGACGTGGTGGTGATCATCGGCGACGACCAGAAGGAACTGCTGGACGTCGACAACCTGCCGTCCCTGCTGATCTACCGCGGGGCCGAGGTCCTGGCCACCGGCCGGACCAGCCCCGACAAGCTGGCCCGGCAGCGGGACAACGAGGTCCGGCAGCTGGCGGAGTGGGCCTACTCCCCGGAGGTCGACGGCCACTACCCGGTGGACCAGGCACTCGCCGACCACTTCCTGGGGGCACTCGGCGAGGCGAACTTCGACCTGGCGCAGTCCAGCCGGAACCCTCGGGGCAACGGCGTGGGGCATGCCTTCGCCTTCCCCTTCGAGCGGATCTTCGACCGCCCCCGCCCGATGGTGCCGGTCATGGTGAACACCTACTACCCGCCGAACCAGCCGACCGCGCGGCGGTGCGTCGACCTGGGCCTGGCGCTCGCGGCGGCCATCGGCGACTACGGGGACGACGACACCAAGGTCGCCGTGCTCGCCTCCGGCGGCCTCTCGCACCACCTCATCGACGAGGCGCTCGACCGGGAGGTGCTGACGGCCATGGAGTCCGGCGACCTGGACCGGTTGCGGGCCCTGCCGGCGCACTCCCTCGACGGCGGCACGTCCGAGATCCGGAACTGGGTCACCGTCGCCGGGATGCTCGAGGGGCTGCAGCACTCCTGGACGGTCTACGAGCCCTGCTACCGCACGCTGGCGGGCACCGGGTGCGGGATGGCGTTCGCATCGTGGACGGCGTGAGCGCTCCGGTCGAGGAGCAGCTGCGCCGGCTGGCCCGCCACGACACCTGTGCCGTCTCGGACGCTCTCGAGCGGACCGGGCGATCCGGTGTCCTGACGGGGCTGTCGCGGGTGACGACGGAGTCCCGGGTGGCCGGGATCGCCGTCACCATGCAGCTCGGGCCCGCCGGTGCGGAGAAGCCGGCGCACCACCTCGGGGCCCGGGCGGTGGAGGCATCGGATGCGCGGTCGGTCATCGTCGTGGCCGGCGGTTCGCTGGAGTGCGGGGGCTGGGGTGGCCTGCTCTCCCGGGCGGCCCTCTTCGCCGGCGTTCGCGGAACCGTCGTCGACGGGCTGGCCCGCGACGTCGACGAGGCTGCCGAGCTCGGCTTCCCGGTCTTCGCCCGGGGGGTGACCCCGGTGACGGCGCGCGGCCGTCAGGTGGAGGTGTCCTGCGGCGAGCCGGTCGTCGTGGGGGGTGTCCCGGTCTCCCCGGGGGACCTCGTGCTCGCTGACGGCAGCGGGGTCGTCGTGGTCCCCGCCGAGGCGGTGGACGAGGTCCTGGATGCCGCTGATGAGATCGCCGACCGGGAGGCCGCGATGATCGGCCGGCTCCGGGCGGGCGAACCGCCCAGTGCGGTCATGGACCGCTCCTACGAGACGATGCTGGAGGTGGACGGTGAGCGGACTACCGGCTGACACCGGCCTGGGGACCAGCGCGCTCAGCGACGCCCTCGACCGGCTGGGGCTCGGCGGGCAGACCCTCGGCCTGCGTCCGGCCGGCAGTGCCGCCCGGATCTGGGGTCCTGCGTTCACCGTCCGGATGGCCCCCGCCGGGCGGCCGCCGGCCTCCGTCGGCGACTACATCGACGACGTGCCCAACGGTGCCGTTGTCGTCATCGACAACCACGGGCGGCTCGACGCCACCGTGTGGGGCGACATCCTGACGACCACAGCGGGCCTGCGCGGCGTCGGCGGCACCGTCATCAACGGGGTCTGCCGGGACTCCTGGGTGCTGAGCGAGCAGGAGTATCCGCTCTTCTCTCTCGGCGTCCACATGCACACCGGCAAGGACCGCGTACAGATGGAGGCGGCGCAGGAGCCGGTCTCGCTCGGTGGGGTGCGGGTCGAGCCCGGCGACCTCATCGTCGGGGACCGGGACGGGGTGCTGGTGATCCCGGCCGCGGAGGCCGATCGCGTCGTCACCACGGCGCAGGAGATCGAGGCTGTCGAGGACGCCATCCGGGAGGCGGTCCGCAGCGGCAGCAGCCTGCGTGAGGCCCGCGCCCGGCACGGGTACCACGCCCTGCAGTCACGCACCCCCACCACGGCCAGCCGGTGAGCGGGCTGGCGAGCGCCACCGTCCACGAGGCGTCTGGTCAGGTGGGGTGGCTACCGGCCAGCATCAAGCCGGTCGCGCCCGGGATGGTCGTGGCAGGCCCCGCCTACACGGTCCTCTGCGGTCCTCGTGACAATCTGGCCCTCCACCACGCGATCGCCCTCGCCCCGGCCGGGGCGGTGCTCGTGTGCTCGACCGCCGGCTGGTACGACGCCGGTTACCTGGGTGACGTCATGGCCTGCGCGGCGACCGCCCGCGGGCTGGCCGGGCTGGTCATCGACGCGTGCGTCCGCGATCTGGCCGACCTCGCGGTCGGCTCCTTCCCGGTCTTCGCCCGGGGGTTGAGCATCCGCGGCACCACCAAGGATCCCCTGTTGCCGGCCGCCCTGGGACCGCGGCTGCGGTTCCCGGCCGTGGACGTCGACCCCGGGGACCTCGTGGTGGGGGACGCCGACGGCGTCGTCGTGATCGCGGCCGACCGGGCCGAGGAGGTCCGCCGGTCCTCGGTCGAACGCGAGGCGAAGGAGGCCGTCATCCGCGGTCGCCTCCTCCAGGGCGAGACGACGCTCGGCATCTACGGCCTCCCGGCCCTGACCACACACCCGACCGGTGGTTGACCACCGGCCGGTGGACCGCCGCACCGGCTGAGCCGGCGCGCGGTCTGCCCCACCGCACCCGCACGACAGCACCGCAGGACGGAACAGGCACCAGGACGCCCCGGGACCGGGGCGTCCCTCCGCAATGAAGGGGAGATATCTGTGCTCGCGAGAAGAAGCCTCACCGCGGTGCTCCTGGCCGCTGGCCTCACCGTCACCGCATGCGGGGGCGGTGATGACGGCGGCGGAGGCGGCTCGACGGCCACCCAGGAACCCGTCCGGATCGGCCTCGTGCTCCCGGCCACCGGGCCGCTGACCCCGAACGGGGAGGGCAACCAGGCCGGCTTCGAGTTCTTCTGGGACCAGCAGGACAACGCCGCCGGTGGCCGCCCGGTCGAGATCATCACCGCCGACGACGAGGGCAAGCCCGACGTCGCCGTCACCCGGGTGCAGGAGCTCATCGAGCAGGAGCAGGTCGACGTGCTCGCCGGCTTCGTGTCCAGTGCCGCAGCGCTGGCGGCCCGGGACCTCGCCGTCCGGACCGAGACGCCGCTCGTGGTGACCCAGGCCGCGACCAGGCGGCTCACCGGTGAGGACGACTCCGGCCTCGTCACCCGGGTGATCGCCACCTTCGAGGAGTCGATGGGTGCGCTGACCGAGCACGCCACCACCGAGGACGGCGTGCAGCAGATCCTCTTCATCGGCAGTGACTACGAGGCAGGCAAGGACGCCGAAAAGGCCGTCCGGGCGACCGCCGAGAAGAACGGCGCGACTGTCGCGCAGAGCATCTTCGCCCCCCTGGGCACCCAGGACTTCGCGCCCTTCCTGGCCAACATCGGGGATGTCGACGCGGTCGTCGCCTTCTTCGGCGGCACCGATGCGGTCCGCTTCGTGCAGCAGTACGACGAGTTCGGGCTCAAGGACACCACCCCGCTCTACGGCCACTGGTCGCTGACCGTGGACCCGCTCCTCGAGCAGGAGGCGGACTCCGCGGAGGGCATCGTGACGGTCCAGGAGTACTCGAACACCATCGACAACCCGGCCAGTACCTCCTTCATCGAGTCCTGGACGGCGGAGTTCGGCAGCCCGCCCAACGCCTGGAACGAGCAGGGGTACGTGGCGGCCATGGCGATCGCTGCGGGGATCGAGGCGACCGACGGGGAGGCCGGCGGGGCCGACCTGGCCGCGGCGATCCGCGCCTCCGAGCTCGACGCACCGCGCGGCACCGTCACCTTCGACGACGAGGGTCAGGTCGAGCAGTCGCTCTACATGGCCACCGTCGGGCGTGAGGGGGACGGGTTCGTCAACGCTCTCCTCGGCGACAGCTCGAACTGACGCGCTCCCTCCCGGCGCCGCCTCCAGGGCGGCGCCGGGAGGGGCACCGAACCAAGGGGAGACCATGAACTGGACCGTCCAGGTCCTCAATGGAGTTGCCGTCGGCCTCCTGCTGTTCCTCATCGCGGCCGGGTTGTCGGTGACCTTCGGCGTCATGCGGGTGCTCAACCTCAACCACGGCGGCCTCTACGCCATCGGGGCCTTCGTCGGGTACTCCGTCATCCAGGCGGGGTGGGGGTTCGGGACGGCATGCCTGATCGCCTTCGCCGTGACGGCGCTGTTCGGTGCGCTCCAGCAGCGTTTCCTGCTCTGGCGGATCCGCGGTGACGAGCTCGCCCAGGTGCTGCTCACCATCGGGGTGCTGCTCGTCATCTCCGACCTGATCGACTCGATCTGGGGTTCCGACCCCAAGCGGGTACCGCCGCCGGCCTTCCTGGACGAGTCGTTGGACGTCTTCGGCTCGCGGTTCCCCGCCTACCGGCTCGCACTGATCGTCGTCGCGCTCGTCCTGGTGGTCGTGCTCGTGTACGTCATGGACAAGACCCGGCTGGGCGCGATCGTCCGCGCGGGAGTGGACGACGACGAGCTCGTCCGGCTGCACGGGATCGACCTCAAATGGGTCTTCGTGGTCGTCTTCGCCGCCGGGGCAGGTCTCGCCGGGCTCGCCGGCGTGCTCGGCGGCCCGATCCTGGGCACCTATGTCGGCGCGGAGTACGACGTCCTGACCCTGGCGCTCGTCGTGGTGGTCATCGGCGGGCTCGGGAGCCTGCAGGGCGCGCTGGTCGGTGCGCTCTTCGTCGGTCTGGTCGACAGCCTGACGAAGACGGCCTTCCCCGGGCTCGCGGCCTTCTCCATCTACGTCCCTATGATCCTGGTCCTCGTGGCGCGGCCACAGGGACTGTTGGTGAGGCACCCATGAGCATCCCCCCGCGCGTGCGCTCCCTCCTCCCTCCCCTCGTCGTCCTGGTCGTCGTCCTGGCCGGGGGGTTCGTGTCCGGCGCCGAGCAGCGACTTGTCACCGAGATGCTGGTGTTCGGGCTGTTCGCGATGAGCCTCAACGTGCTGCTCGGCTACACCGGGCTGCCCTCGCTGGGGCACGGGCTCTACTTCGGGCTGGGCGCCTACGCGACCGCCATCGTGGTGCGCGAGCACACCGAGAACCTGCTGGTGACCCTGATCGTCGGACCGCTGGTGGCGGCCGCGGTGGCGGCGCTCGTCGGGCTGGTGGCGCTGCGCACATCCGGCGCGTACTTCTTGATGATCACCTTCGCGTTCGCCCAGCTGGGCGTGGCCCTGGTGACCCAGACCGGCGACGTCACCGGCGGGGCGGACGGCCTGGCCGGGATCCTCCGCCCGGAGCTCGGGATCGATGGTGTCCAGCTCTATGATGCGCAACAGTTCTATGTCCTCGTCGCCGCGATCGTCGTGATCGCGACGGCCCTGCTGGCCCAGCTGCTGCGCTCCCCGTTCGGGGTGACGCTCACCGGTATCCGGGGCAACCCGGAACGCATGCAGGCCCTCGGCTTCAACGTCTGGGGTCACCGGTACGCGGCGTTCGTCATCTCCGGTGCGTTCGCCGGCCTGGCCGGGGTGCTCATCGCCTACCTCAACGGCTTCGTCAGCCCCGAGCTGCTCGGTCTCACGACGTCCGCCGAGGTGCTGCTGATGGTCGTGCTGGGGGGCGCGGGAACCCTGCTCGGCCCGATGGTGGGCGCGGTGTTCGTCCTCGGGCTCGAGGAGATCAGCAAGACCGTGGGCGACGGTGACCACTACCGGTTGCTGCTCGGCCTGGCCTACATCGTGACCGTGCTGGTGGCCCGGAAGGGCGTCGTACGCGCGGTGCGCTCGTTGATGCCGGCGCGAGGCAGCGGCGTCCCGCCCCGACCGGCGCGCGAGCGCTCGGCGGCCGACCCGGAGAAGGTGGCATGAGCGGTACAGCGGTGCTGGAGGCGCGCGGCATCTCGCGGAGTTTCGGTGGGGTGCACGCGGTCCGCGAGGTCTCCCTGACCGTCGCCGAGGGGGAGCGGCGACTGGTCATCGGCCCCAACGGTGCGGGCAAGAGCGTGTTCTTCTCGCTACTGGGTGGGCAGTACACGCCCGACTCCGGGGCGATCCTCCTCGGCGGCGAGGAGGTCACGTCACTGTCCCCGCACCGGCGGGCCCGGCGTGGTCTGGCCCGGACGTTCCAGCTCAACAGCCTGTTCCCCGACCTCACCGTGCGGGAGAACGTCCGGCTCGCCGTGCAGGCCGCGACCGGCACCCGGTGGTCGGTGCGCTCCCACGGGCGCGGTTCGAGGCTGCAGGAGCGGACCGACGAGCTGCTGGCGCAGTGGCGGCTCGAGGGCCGGGCGGACCAGACGATCGCGCTGCTCTCCTACGGGGAACGTCGCCGGCTGGAGGTGATCCTCGCGCTGGCCGGGCATCCGCGGGTGCTGCTGCTGGACGAGCCGACAGCGGGCCTCACGCCGGAGGAGAGCGTAGAGATGCTGGAGGTGGTCCTGGCGCTGCCCAGCGACGTGGCCATCGTGATGATCGAGCACGACATGTCGATCGCCAACCGGTTCGCCGAGCGGATCACCGTGCTGGCCATGGGCGAGGTCGTCGCGGACGGCCCGCCCGAGGAGGTCCGGCAGAACCCGCTGGTCCGACAGTCCTACCTGGGGGAAGAGTGACCGTCAGCGACCAGCATGCCCCGGCTCTCGAGGTCTCGAGGCTCACGGCGGGCTACGGCGACAGCACGGTGCTCTCCGGGGTGTCGCTGGCCCTGGAGCCGGGCCGGATCGCCGTCCTGTTGGGCCGCAACGGCGTGGGGAAGTCCACTCTCGTCCGCTGCCTGGCGGGGTTGCTCCCGGTGCGCTCGGGCACGGTGTCGATGCTGGGCCAGGACGTCACGAACCGACCCACGCATGCCATGGCCGACCTGGGTTTCGGGGTGCTGCCCCAGGGCAAGCGGATGTTCCCCTCGCTGACGGTGGGGGAGAACCTCGATCTCGGGTACCTGACCCGGCGCCGTCGCGCCAAGCGCGGCGGCGATCCGCCACTGGCCTGGTCGCCGGAGCGGGTGCTGGACCTGTTCCCGGTCTTCGCCGACCGGATGCGGACCCGTGCCGGGTCCCTGTCCGGCGGGGAGCAGCAGATGCTCGCGCTGGCCCGGGCCATGGTGGGCGGGCCGCGGGTGCTCGTGCTGGACGAGCCCTCCGAGGCGTTGTCGCCGGCCCGGGTGAGCGAACTGGGCCGGCTGCTGCGCGGCCTGCGTGACCAGGGGATGCCGATCCTGCTGGTGGAGCAGAACGTCTCCTTCGCCTGCGACCTCGCCGACGTCGTCCACGTCATGGACAAGGGGCGCATCGTGGCCGAGCGGCGGGGCGCGCAGATCACCGACGATCGAGAACTCATCCGCGACCTGCTGAGCATCTGAGGAGCTCCCGCGTGCTGCACGAGCTGTCCCACCCGTTCGCGAACGGGATGCCGCACCACCCGATGGTCCCGCCCTTCCAGCACTTGTTCTCCCGGCGCCTGGGGGACGTGATCCGCCCCGGGGGTCTCTCGGTCGCCTCCGACGTGCTCATCGCCCCCCTGCACGTCGGAACGCACATCGACGCCTTCTCGCACGTCGGGGACGCCGCGGCTCTGGCCGGGGAGCGTCCCGCCGGCGAGTCGCTGCCCCCGTTGCTGACCCGGGCCGTCGTCCTGGACTGCCGCCCGGCGGTGGCGGCGGGGACGCACGAGATCGGCCCGACCGAGCTCGCCGAGGCCGCCGACCGGGCCGGGGCGGTACCCGGCGCCGGCGACGTCGCCCTGCTGGCCACCGGCTGGGAGCGGCACTGGGGCGACCCGGTCGCCTATGCCGGTCCGGTGGCGGATCCGCCGGGGCTGTCGGTGGCCGGGGCGCGCCACCTCGCCGACCTCGGCGTGGTGGCGGTCGGGGCGGACACCCCAGCGCTCGAACCAGCCAGCACCGAGCTCGGGGTGCACCGGCTCCTGCTCGAGGAGCGCCGGGTGTACATCGTGGAGAACATGCGCCTGTCGTCGCTGCTGGCCGCCGGCGAGCACGACGTGCTCTTTCTCGCGCTGCCGCTGCGGATCGTGGGAGCGACGGCGTCGCCGTTGCGGTGCGTGGCGGTGACCGGGTCGGGAGCGGCGGCCTGTGGGGAGCTGCTGCGGGCCGCGGCGACGGGCTGACCGGGCCGCCGCGGCGGTCAGGTGGTCCGCGGCGTCCAGCCGTCGAAGAAGCCCTGCCGGTCACCGAGCCAGCCGGCCAGCCGTCGCTCCATGGCCAGGCGGCCCTCCAGGACGAGGGTCGCGAGGGTTGCTGCGTCGCCGTTCTCGACGGAGTCCAGGATCCGCCGATGCCGCTGGACCACGTACTCCCGGAACTCGGGGGTGGTGAGGGCACCGAAGAAGAACGAGGCGCGGTACACCTCGCTCAGTGACCAGAGCCGGCGGGCTTCCGCCGCCACGGTGGTCAGCGGGGAGAGGTCGTAGATGAGGAAGTAGAACAGCCGCTCCTGCCGGACGGTCTCCTGCGCGTCTGCCGCGGCCATCGCCTCCTCGACCAGCCCTGCGGTCGCGCGAAGCCGGTGCAGCTCGGTCGGGTCAGGGCGTCGGACGGTCCGGAGGAGCTCGCCCTCGACGAGGCGGCGCAACAGGTAGAGCTGGGACATCTCGTCGACCGACATCCTGGCGGCGAACCATCCCCGGTTCGGGTCGTGGACGATCAGTCCCTCCGCGGCGAGGTGGCGCAACGCCTCCCGCAGGGCCGAGCGGCTGGCACCCAGCCGGGCGGCCCAGTACTCCTGCCGGATGTGCTCGCCGGGGGCGACGACGCCGTTCATGATCGCCTCCCGCAGCGCCGCGCCCACCTGGTCGGCGTCGGCGCCCTTGCGGCGGGCTGCGGGTACCGGATGGGACACGCCCAGATTCTGCCCGAGGAGCCGGCGGTCGCCCGGCACCGTCGTCACAGCAGGTCCGCCAGCCGGGTGGCGGCCGCCACGTGAGCCCGCCACGGGCCGAGCATCCGGGCCCAGTTCCAGGTGAGCACCCCCTCCACGCGCCCCTCGCGGTCGGTGTAGGCCACCACGAGCCGATCGGATCCAGGCTGCCGGTCGACCACCGTCGCGTGGTGTCCCAGCGTCCGGCCCAGCACGCACAGGCGGGCGTCGTACTGCTCGGTCCACACATAGGGCAGTTCCGGTGGGGACGCCGCGGCGGGGCCCTCGAGCGCGACCGCCGCGGCGAGGTCGCCGTGCCCGACGGCCGTCGTCCAGTGCTCGACCCGCAGATGCGCCCGGTAGCGCGGGGAGAACGCGCGGGCGACGTCGCCGGCGGCGAACACGTCCGGTGCCGCCCGGAGGTGTTCATCGACGACCACGCCGCCGTCCCGGCGCAGCGGGCTGTCCGCCAGCCAGCTGTCGGCCGGCGCCACGCCGAGGGCGAGCAGGACGACGTCGGCGGGCACCGTGCGCCCGTCGTCGAGCCGGACGCCGGTCACCCGCTCGCTGCCCAGCACCTCGGTGACGCTGCGGCCGAGCAGGAGGTCCACACCGTGGGAGCGGTGCAGGTCGGCGACCAGGCCGGAGACCAGGCTGCCGAGTGGGGCGACCGGTGCGGGAAGCGGGTCGACGAGGGTGACGGTCCGGCCGGCCGACGCCGCGGCCGCAGCGACCTCGGTGCCCAGGAAACCGGCGCCGACGACGACCAGCGAGGTCGCCGATGCCAGGGCGTGCCGCAGCGCGCGGGCGTCGGCGAGGTCGCGCAGGGTGTGCACACCCACCGGCCCGTCCAGCGCCGCGGGCCGGTGGGGGGTCGCACCGGTGGCCACCACGAGGGACCGGTAACGGAGCCGGCGACCGCCTGCCAGCAGGACCTCGTGGCCGTCCACGTCCAGCCCGGCGGCCCGGTCGTGGACCCGCTCGGCCGCCAGCCGCTCGAGGCGGTCGTCGGGCGGGCTGACCGGTTGCGGGCCGTCCAGATCACGGAGGAGGGACGTGGACAGCGCCGGACGCTCGTAGGGCAGGTCCGGGTCTGGGTCGATGAGGACCAAGCCGCCGCCGTACCCCCGTGAGCGCAGCCCCTCGGCCGCAGCCAGCCCGGCCGCCGAGGCGCCGACGACCACGATCGGGTGGGCGACCGTGCCCCCGGGCGAGCGGGTGGGCCCGCTCACGGCCTCAAGCGTCCTCGGTGACGTGGACCGCCCGTACCGGACAGTGCAGCACCGCCGTGCGGACCTGCGCCGCCTGGTCGGGGCCGGGGCGCTCGACGAGGACCACCGCTCGGCCGGTCTCGTCATCGATGTCGAAGACGTCGGGCGCGGCGACCATGCACGACGCGCATCCCTCGCAGAGGTCCAGGTCGACCCACGTCCTCATGCGTGCACCACGGAGGTGGGGATGCTGGTGAACCCGCGGAACTGCAGGATGCGCAGCCGGTTCTCCGGCCGGGCCTCCACCTGCACGTCGGCGAACAGGGGGAGGGCCTCCTCGAAGGTGACCTTCGCTTCCAACCGGGCCAGGGCCGACCCCAGGCAGTGGTGCGGGCTGATCCCGAAGCCCAGGTGCCGGCGGGTGGCGAGGTCCCGGTCCAGGTCGAACCGGTCCGGGTCGGGGAAGGCCCGCTCGTCGCGGTTGGCCGAGCCGTAGCAGAGCCCCACCCGCGAGCCGGCCGGAATCGTCGTCCCGTGCACGTCGACGTCCGCCAGAAGGGTGCGCCCGAACGCGTGCCCGGCGCTCTCGTGCCGCACCGCCTCCTCGAAGGCGGCCGCGATCCGCGAGTGGTCGGCCCGGACCGCGGCGTAGCTGTCCGGGTGCTCGGCCAGCGTGACCCAGGCGTTGCTGATCGCGTGCTCGGTGGAGCCGTAGCCGGCTCCGAGGATGGTCCCGCTGGTCACGGCGATCTGCTCGTCCGTCAACCGCGGGCCGTCCCCGTCCATGGCCGCCAGGGTGCTGATCACGTCGTCCTGCGGCCGCGCGCGGCGCTCGACCAGCAGGTCCCGGCAGTAGGCGAACGCCTTGTGCCGGCCGGCGTGGCGTTCCTCCGGTGGCTGCGTGGGGTCGACGGTGAACCCCTTGTCGATGGCCGCCGTGAGCTCGGCGAGGTCCTCGTCCGGGATGCCGAGCACCATGGCGACGACGGCGGCGGTGAACGGCTGGGCGTAGTCGGAGACGAAGTCGAAGGAGTCCCGCTCACGCAGCGGGGCGAGCAGCTCCCGGGCGTACCCGCGGGCGCGCTCCTCCAGCGCCATCACCCGGCGCGGCGTGAACGCCTTCATGACGACCCGTTTCAGCGTCGTGTGCACCGGCGGATCGATGGTGCCCAGGGTGTTCCCGATCCGCTGTGGGTCGTCGAACGGGAAGATGTTGCCCGACGCGCTCGACCAGACCGTGGGGTCGGTGGCCGTGGCGACGGTGTCGTAGCGGGTGACCAGCCAGACGCCCACCCCCTCCACGTACCAGGCCGGGTGCTCGTCGCGGAGCAGTCGGTACATCGGCCACGGGTCGTGGAGGAACTCCGCGTTGAAATCGTGCAGTGGGAGCACGGTCACCTGCCTGGTCGTCGGGGTGCGCCAAGATTGGCGCCAATCTGCGCCGGCGTCAAGAGGACATTCGCGGACGCGGTCGGCGTCTGCGGCGCCGGGTCGGATCGCCGGGTGCGGCGCCGCCCTCGCCGCAGGACCTACTCTCGGGGCATGGGACCCGGTGGCCAGCCAGACATGGCGCAGCTGATGAAGCAGGCGCAGAAGATGCAGCAGCAGTTGGCTGCCGCCCAGGCCGAGCTCGCCGCGGCCGAGGTGACCGGCTCGGCCGGTGGCGGCCTGGTCACCGCCACGATGACCGGCAGCGGTGAGCTGACCGCGCTGACCATCGCCCCGGCCGCCGTGGACCCCGACGACCTCGAGACGCTGCAGGACCTCGTCGTCGCCGCCGTCCGGGACGCCAACCGTGCCGTCAACGAGCTGGCCGCCACCACGATGGGCCCGCTGACCAGCGCCTTCGGTGGCGGGAGCGCGCTGGGTCTGCCCGGCCTCTGACCCACCCCCGGCGGCCGGCCGGAGCGCTCCGCGCCCCGGCCGCCGCCCCTCGCCGAGGAGCACCGTGTACGAGGGCGCTGTCCAGGATCTGATCGACGAGCTCGGCCGGTTGCCCGGTGTCGGGCCGAAGAGCGCGCAGCGCATCGCCTTCCATCTGCTGGCATCCGAGTCCGCCGACGTGACCCGGCTGGTCGCCGCGCTGCAGCGGGTGCAGGCCGAGGTCCGCTTCTGCACCATCTGCTTCAACGTCGCCGAGGCCGAGCAGTGCCGCATCTGCCGCGACCCGCGCCGCTCCCTCGACGTCATCTGCGTCGTCGAGGAGCCCAAGGACGTCGTGGCGATCGAGCACACCCGGGAGTTCAAGGGGCGCTACCACGTGCTCGGCGGGGCGATCAGCCCCATCGAGGGCATCGGCCCCGACGACCTGCGGGTCAAGGAGCTGATGACCCGGCTGATGAACGGTCAGGTCACCGAGCTGATCATCGCCACCGACCCCAACCTGGAGGGCGAGGCGACCGCGGCCTACCTCGCCCGGCTGGTCGGCCCGATGGGCCTGGCCGTCTCCCGGCTGGCCAGTGGACTGCCGGTCGGCGGTGACCTGGAGTACGCCGACGAGGTCACCCTCGGTCGCGCCTTCGAGGGCCGGCGCCGCATCGACGCCTGAGCGGCCCTACTCGAGGACGACGACGTCGTCCCCGCGCCGCAGTGCCCGGCGCACCCGCAGCGGCACGACCCGGCCCAGGACCCGGACCAGCTGGGCGTAGCCCGGCGCCGGGCCGTGGTAGCCCAGGAAGCCCCGTGGCCCGCTGACCATGTCGCCGGTGTCGACGTCGTAGCGGCTCTGGTGCCAGGGGCACACCAGGCACCCGTCGGCGTCGACGCTGCCGGCGGAGAGGTCGGCGAACTGGTGACGGCACCGCCGGGAGACGGCGAACAGGCGGCCGTCGGCATTGCCGACCGCCCAGTCGCCGGCGCGGCGCACGGCACCCGGCGGCAGGTCGGCGGCGGGCACGCGAGCGGGATCGGGCACGGGGCGGCTCCTGGTGGGTGCGGTCGGTGCCGGTCCCCCTACCCAGCGCGGCGGCCGCCAGACGCCGTCCCGCGACCCGCCGGAACTGTCGGTGGCTGGTGGGACGGTTCCCTCCCGACGCAGAGGAGGAGCCATGCCCACCCGCGACACCGCCTGGCCGAACGGCACACCGTGCTGGGTCGACCTCGGCGCACCCGACCTGCCGGCCGCGCAGGCGTTCTACGCCGCCGTCCTCGGCTGGACCTACACCGGCGGCCAGCCGGAGTTCGGCGGGTACCTCACCTGCCAGGTCGGCGGCCGGGACGCCGCCGGCATGGGCCCGCAACAGGATCCGGCCGACCCGCCCCGCTGGACGACCTACTTCGCCGCCGACGACGCCGAGGCGACGTGCGCGCGCATCACCGAGGCGGGGGGCACGGTCGTCGTCCCGCCGATGGACGTCGGCCCGATGGGGCGCATGGCGATCGCGCTCGACCCGCAGGGCAACCCCTTCGGCCTGTGGCAGGGCGGCCTGAACACCGGCGTGCAGGTCTACAACGAGCCCGGCGCGCTGGTCTGGAACGAGGCCGCGGTGAGCGACCCGGCCGCCGCGCGGGACTTCTACGGCGCGGTCTTCGGCTTCACGTTCACCGAGGTGCCGGGCGCCGAGGGCTACACGACCTTCGCCACCGCCGACCGGCCGCTGGGCGGGCTGGGCCGGCCGGCCGACGGTGCTCCCCGCGGGTGGTCGGCCTGCTTCGCGGTGGCGTCGACCGACGCGGCGGTGACGGCCGTCGTGTCCGGCGGCGGGGCGGTGACCATGCCGGCGATGGACACCGAGTTCGGTCGGTTCGCCGCGGTGACCGACCCGTGGGGTGCCGCGTTCTCGGTGATGCAGGTCCCCGCCGGCTGACCCCGGCGCAGCACCTGGCAACCGGCGCGGGCTGCCGTGGTTCCGGCGGCCCGGGAGACCGCGCCGGCTCACGCTGCGGGGCCGGGGGAGTGGCCGAGGCGCGGTGATCGTCCCGCCGCGCGGGCCGGGTGCCGGAGGATCACGTGTGGGTAACAGCCGATCCCGGCCATCGTCCGGTATAGGGCGGTGTGGTACTCCTTGATCCCCAATGGCCACAGGTGGGCCGCAGTGGCGCGCCTCTCGCGCCCGCGGACCGCTCCTGGAAGACGAAGGTGGCGGATGAACTCCGTTTCGACGGGCGGCCGGCGCACGCTGGTCGCCACCGCGGGCATCGCGGTGACTGCACTGACCTTGACGGCGTGCGGCGGTGGCAGTGACGGCGGTGGCGGTTCCTCCGGCGGTGGCAGCGGCAGCCTGACCATCGGCACCAGCGACAAGATCACCACGCTCGACCCCGCCGGTTCGTACGACAACGGCTCCTTCGCGGTGATGAACCAGGTGTTCCCCTTCCTGCTGAACACCCCGCTCGGCAGTCCCGACGTCGAGCCCGACATTGCCGAGTCGGCCGAGTTCACCTCGCCGACCGACTACACGGTGACGCTGAAGCCCGGCCTGACCTGGGCCAATGGCAACGACCTGACCAGCTCGGACGTGAAGTTCACCTTCGACCGGCAGGTCGCCATCAACGACCCCAACGGCCCGGCCTCGCTGCTGGCGAACCTGGCGAGCATCGACACGCCCGACGACACCACCGTCGTCTTCCACCTGACCAACCCCGACGACCAGACCTTCCCGCAGGTGCTGTCCAGCCCGGTCGGGCCGATCGTGGACGAGGACGTCTTCTCGGCCACCGCGCTCACCCCGGACGCCGACATCGTCAGCGGCAAGGCCTTCGCCGGGCCGTACATGATCACCAACTACGACCAGAACAACCTGATCTCCTACGAGGCGAACCCCGACTACGCGGGCCTGCTCGGGGCGCCGAAGACCGAGAAGGTCAACGTCAAGTACTACACGGACGCCTCGAACCTGAAGCTGGACGTGCAGGAGGGCAACATCGACGTCGCCTTCCGCAGCCTGACCGCCACCGACATCGACGACCTGCGCGGCGATGACAACGTCAAGGTCGTGGACGGCCCCGGCGGCGAGATCCGGTACATCACCTTCAACTTCAACACCCAGCCCTTCGGTGCGACGACCCCCGAGGCCGACCCGGCCAAGGCCACGGCCGTGCGCCAGGCCGTCGCCGACCTGATCGACCGGCAGGAGATCGCCGACCAGGTCTACAAGGGCACCTACAAGCCGCTGTACTCCTTCGTGGCCGAGGGCCTCACCGGTGCCACGGAGCCGCTGAAGGAGAAGTACGGCGACGGCCAGGGCGGGCCCGACAAGGCCAAGGCCACGCAGCGACTGGCCGCCGCCGGGGTCACCACCCCGGTCGCGCTGAAGTTGCAGTACTCCAACGACCACTACGGGCCGTCCTCGGGTGACGAGTACGCGCTCATCAAGGACCAGCTGGAGGCCAGCGGCCTGTTCACGGTCGACCTGCAGACCACCGAGTGGGTGCAGTACTCCAAGGACCGGACGGCGGACGTCTACCCGGCCTACCAGCTGGGCTGGTTCCCGGACTACTCCGACGCCGACAACTACCTGACGCCGTTCTTCCTGACGAAGAACTTCCTCGGCAACCACTACTCGAACCAGCAGGTCAACGACCTGATCCTGCAGCAGGTGAGCACTACCGACCCCGCCGCCCGCACGGCCCTGATCGAGCAGATCCAGGACCTCGAGGCCGAGGACCTGTCGACGGTGCCCTACCTGCAGGGTGCCCAGGTGGCCGTCACCGGCACCGACGTCAGCGGCGCGGAGGACACGCTCGACCCGTCCTTCAAGTTCCGCTACGGCGCGCTGTCGAAGGGCTGACCCGGGTCTCTCCGGACGACCCCGCATGACCAGGCCCCGGGCAGCTCGCCACTGCGAGCTGCCCGGGGCCGCGTCCGTGTGCCCCCGGCCACGGGCGCATCCTGATCCACGAACGCTGCGCGCCGGCCGGACCGGCCCCGCGGACAGCGGCGCCCTCCAGGTGGGAGAGATGACCACGACGACGACCGAGCTCACCGAGAGCTCGCCGGCCGACGGCGCCCCGGCGCCCGGGGCCCGGCCCCGGAAGCGCTCCGGCGGCGGCGGTCTCGGCAGCTATCTGCTGATCCGGTTCCTGCTGATCTTCCCCACGATCTTCATCCTGGTGACGACCGTCTTCTTCCTGATGCGGTCCACCGGTGACCCGATCACCGCCGCGCTGGGCGGCCGGCTGCCGGCCGACCAGCTCGCCGAGCGCATCCGCGAGGCCGGCTACGACCGCCCGCTCATCGCCCAGTACCTCTCCTACCTCGGCGACGTCCTGCGCGGGGACTTCGGGACGACGCTGAGCGACCGCCGGCCGGTCACCCAGGTGCTCACCACCTTCGGCGCCGCGACCTTCGAGCTGGCCGTGTACGCGCTGATCGTGGCGTTCGTCGTCGGCATCCCGCTGGGCATGGCCGCCGCCTACTTCCGGGACAAGGCGCCCGACGCCGTCCTGCGGGTGTTCGCGATCCTCTGCTACGCCACCCCGGTCTTCTTCGCCGGTCTGCTGCTCAAGCTGGTCTTCGCCGTGTGGCTGGACTGGCTGCCGGTCGCGGGGCGGGCCTCCACCGGTGCGGAGATCCAGCTGCAGACGCTGGACCACCCGACCAACATCTATCTCGTCGACGCCCTCCAGACCGGGGACGGCGAGATCATCAGCGACGTGCTGAAGCACGCCGTGCTGCCCGCGGTCGCGCTGGGCCTGCTGACCGCCGGCATCTTCCTGCGCCTGGTGCGCACGAACGTCATCGGCACCCTGGGCGCCGGGTACGTCGAGGCGGCCCGCTCCCGCGGCGTCGGTGAGTCCCGGCTGCTGCGCAAGCACGCGTACCGGCCGGCGCTCATCCCGATCATCACCGTCATCGGGCTGCAGATCGCCGTGCTGCTGGGCGGCGCGGTGCTGACCGAGACCACCTTCGAGTGGAAGGGCCTGGGCTTCCAGCTGGCCCAGTACCTGACGGCCCGGGACTTCGTGGCGGTGCAGGGCATCGTCGCCATGCTCGCGGTGATCGTGGCCGTCACGAACTTCATCGTCGACGTCATCGCCGCGCTCATCGACCCCCGGGTGAGGTACTGACATGGCGACCGGAACCCCCACCCCGGCCCGCCGCCGCTCCTGGCGGACCCTGCCGGTGGTGCGCCAGGTGCGGCAGAGCATCGGCCTGCAGCGCGGCATGCTCGTGGCCGGTCTGGTGCTCACCGCCGTCTTCGTGCTCGCCGCGGTCTTCGCGCCGCTGCTCGCCCCCTACGAGTTCGGTCAGCTGCGCGACGGCGACGGCCCGTTCGGCGCCCAGCAGTCCCCCTCGGCCGACCACCTGCTCGGCACCACGGTCGGCGGGTACGACGTCCTGTCCCGGGTCATCTGGGGCACCCGGACGGCGCTGTTCGTCATCGTCGTCGCCGTCCTGCTCTCGATCGTCGCCGGCGTGCTGCTCGGGCTGGTGTCCGGCTACTTCGGCGGCTGGCTGGACCGCGTGCTGGTCGTCGTCTGCGACGCGGTCTACGCCTTCCCGGCGCTGCTGCTGGCCATCGTCGTGGCGATCGTCATCAGCGGCGGGCAGTCCAGCCTGGTCGGTGGTGTGCTCGCCGCGGCCATCTCCATCACCGTGGTGTTCATCCCGCAGTACTTCCGGGTGGTCCGCGCCGAGACGGTGCGGATCAAGTCCGAGGCGTTCGTGGAGTCCGCCCGGGTGATCGGCGCCAGCAACTGGCGGATCATGGTCCGGCACGTGCTGCGCAACGCCACCCGCACGCTGCCGCTGATCCTCACGCTCAACGCCTCCGAGGCGATCCTGACCCTGGCCGGGCTGGGCTTCCTCGGCTTCGGCATCCAGCCCACCGCCGCGGCCGAGTGGGGCTACGACCTCAAGCAGTCGCTGTCCGACGTGACCAGTGGCATCTGGTGGACGTCGATCTTCCCGGGGGTGGCGATCGTGCTGACCGTGCTCGGCCTGACCCTGGTCGGGGAGAGCCTCAACGACCTGGCCGACCCGCGGCTGCGCAGCCGCCGGGCGGTCGGTGCGGTACCGCCACCGGCCGGCACCGTCGAGCC
Source organism: Modestobacter sp. (assembly GCA_025963425.1). Classification (GTDB taxonomy): domain Bacteria; phylum Actinomycetota; class Actinomycetes; order Mycobacteriales; family Geodermatophilaceae; genus Modestobacter. The sequence goes on from JAOPUQ010000029.1 coordinate 24,329, forward strand.
CGGTGGCGCCGTCGTCGCGACGGACGAGGTGGTGGCATGACCGCCCCGGGTCGAGCGACGAGCACCGTCGTCGACATCACCGACCTGGCGGTCTCCTTCGCGACCGACGCGGGCCCGGTCGACGCCGTCACCGGAGTGACGCTCCAGGTGCGGGCCGGTGAGGTGCTGGCGATCGTGGGGGAGAGCGGCAGCGGGAAGACCGTCACCGCCCGCAGCATCCTGGGCCTGCTCCCGGAGACCGCCCGGGTGCGTGGCGCCGTGGTGCTGCGCAGCAAGGACGGCAGGAGCGAGCACGACGTCGTGACGCTGTCCGGCTCGCAGCTGCGCGAGGTGCGGGGCGAGGACGCCGCGATGGTGTTCCAGGAGCCCTCGACCTCGCTGAACCCGGTCTTTCCCGTCGGCTGGCAGATCGCCGAAGGCCTGCGTGCGCACGGGAAGTACAGCCGCAAGGAGGCGCGCGCCAAGGCCATCGACGTGCTGCGCCGGGTCGGCATCCCCGACCCCGAGCACCGCGTCGACCACTACCCGCACCAGTTCTCCGGCGGCCAGAAGCAGCGCATCGTCATCGCCCAGGCGCTGGTGCTCGACCCCGGCGTGATCATCGCCGACGAGCCGACGACGGCGCTCGACGTCACCGTGCAGGCCGAGATCCTCGAGCTGCTGCGCCGCTGCCGGGACGACTTCGGCGCGGCGATCGTGCTGATCACCCACAACATGGGCGTGGTGGCCGACCTCGCCGACCGGGTCGCGGTCATGTACCAGGGCGAGATCGTCGAGCAGGCCGACGTCCGCACCCTGTTCAGCGCGCCGCAGGACCCGTACACCCAGCAGCTGCTGGCCGCCGTCCCGCGGCTGGGGCAGGGCGTCGAGCACACCCGCGAGCGCGCCGCGCACCGGAAGGCCGGCTGGGGCGAGGCGGCGCCGGTCGTCGAGGCCCGCGACCTGCGGATCGTCTACCCGGGGCGCCTGCGCCGGCCGGACTTCACCGCGGTCGACGGGGTCAGCTTCTCGATCCGCCCGGGCGAGGTGCTCGGCCTGGTGGGGGAGAGCGGCAGCGGCAAGACGACGATCGGCCGGGCCATCGCCGGCCTGACGAGGGTGACCGACGGGTCGCTGACCGTGCTGGGCACCGAGATGAACGGCATGAAGGAGCGGGCGTTCCGGCCGGTCCGCGAGCGGATCGGGTTCGTCTTCCAGGACCCGGCGTCCAGCTTCAACCCGCTGCTCACCATCGCCGAGGCGGTCGCCGAGCCGCTGGTGGTGCACAAGCGGGCCAAGGACGCGCGGGCCGCCCGGGCCCGGGTCGACGAGCTGCTCGAGGCCGTGCAGCTGCCGCGCCACTTCGGTGACCGGTACCCGCACGAGCTCTCCGGCGGCCAGCGCCAGCGGGCCAGCCTCGCCCGCGGCCTGGCCCTGGACCCCGAGCTGCTGATCGCCGACGAGCCCACCTCGGCGCTGGACGTCTCGGTGCAGGCCCGGGTGCTGGAGCTGTTCGACGAGCTGCAGAAGGAGCTGGGGTTCGCGGCGCTGTTCATCAGCCACGACCTCGCCGTCGTCGACCTGCTCGCCGACAAGATCGCCGTCCTCTACCGGGGGGAGTTGGTCGAGGAGGGGACCGGGGCGGAGGTGCTCGGCTCGCCGCAGCACCCGTACACGCAGCGGCTGCTCGCCTCGCTGCCGGTGCCCGACCCCGACGAGCAGGCCCGGCGCCGCACACGGTGGAACGCCCTCCGCGCCACCGACTGACC
>JAOPUQ010000037.1 GCA_025963425.1 Modestobacter sp.
CCCCGGGCGCCGGGGCGGACCGGCCGGGGACCTGTTCGTCGTCGTCCACGTCAGCCCCTCGGAGCTGTTCGGCCGGTCCGGCAGCGACCTGACGCTGACGGTGCCGATCAGCTTCGCCGAGGCCGCCCTGGGGACGACGCTGACGGTGCCCACCCTGGACACCCCGGTGTCGCTGAAGGTCCCCGCCGGGACCACCAGCGGACGGACCTTCCGGGTCCGCGGCCGCGGCGTGCAGGGCAAGGGTGCGCACGGGGACCTGATGGTGACCGTCGAGGTCGCGGTCCCCCAGAAGCTCACCCCCGCCGCCCGCGAGGCGATCGAGAAACTGACCACCGAACTGCCCGACGACCCACGCCCGGAGATCACCGCGGCGCTGGGGGCCGGAGGTGCTCGATGAGCAGTCCGGACCCCCGGCGGGTGCCGCGGCCGGTCGCTGAGGACGCCCCGGTCTTCGTCATCTCGGTGGCCGCCGAGCTGGCCGGCATGCACGCCCAGACGCTGCGGCAGTACGACCGGCTGGGGCTGGTCAGCCCCGGCCGCACGCCGGGTGGGGGACGGCGGTACAGCCCGCGGGACGTCGCCCTGCTGCGCGACGTGCAACGGCTGAGCCAGGAGGACGGCGTCAACCTGGCCGGCATCAAGCGGATCATCGAGCTGGAGTCCCAGGTCGATGAGCTGCAGGACCGGGTGCGCGAGCTCCTGGAGGAGCTCCAGGTGTCCGAGAACCATCGGATGGCCGCGGAGTCCGCCGTCGCCGCGGCCTACCGGGGGGCGCTGGTACCGCGGCCCACGCCCGGGTCCGCTCTCGTCGTGTGGCGGCCCGGCCGCCGGTCGTGAGCGGGCTCACACCTGAGCACAGCAGCACCGCGAACGCGGCCGACGGGCTGGGGCACCTCCCGCCTGCGGTGCCGGCGAGGGGTCCGGTGAGCAATCCGGACGAGGTGGCCGGGAACGTCGCGAACTCCCGGCGCGTGGAAGACGATGTGACCATCATGGCGAGCACCGACACCCCCGGGGCCCGCGACGTCGGCAGCGACGTCGGCAGCGGCACCGACCTCGACAGCCACGAGGCCTACGTGCGCCTGGAGCGCGAGATCGCGTTGCTGCTGCGCCGCTCGCGGGCGATCTCCGGCCGGCTGGCCGGCGAGCTGCACCACGACCTGGACGGCGCCGCCTACGGACTCCTCGTGCTGCTCGACGACGCCGGCCCACTGCGGGCCAGTGACGTCGTCGCCCGGCTCGGGCTGGACAAGAGCACCGTCAGCCGGCAGGTGGCCTCGCTGGTCGATCTCGGTCTGATCGACCGGGCCGCCGACCCCGGCGACGGCCGCGCGCAGGTCCTGTCCACGTCCGTGGAGGGGCACCGCCGGCTCAGTGAGCTGCGGGACGCGCGGCGCGCCCGCTGGGAGGCCGACCTGGCCGACTGGGCCACCCGCGACGTCGCCACCCTCGCCCAGCTGCTCGGCCGGCTCAACCGGCTCGGTGAGGCCCGGGAGGCCGAGGCCGGCAGCGGCGACTGAACGACCGGCAGCGACGACAGCGGGCCGCCCCCGGGGCTCCGGGGGCGGCCCGCTGTCGTGTGCGGAGTGTTCCTGGTCAGGGCACCATCCAGCTCAGCACGGAGGTGGACTGCAGAACCACGATCACGCACATCAAGACCAGCAGGAGCAGGCTCCAGCCGAACACCTTCCGGAAGAGCTCGCCCTCCTTGCCGGCCATGCCCACCGCCGCGGCCGCGATGGCCAGGTTCTGCGGGCTGACCATCTTGCCCAGCACGCCGCCGGAGGTGTTGGCCGCCGCCAGCAGCACCGGGTCGAGCCCGGCCCCGGCGGCGGTCTGCACCTGCAGCGCCCCGAAGAGCGCGTTCGCCGACGTGTCGGAGCCGGTGACCGCCACCCCGATCCAGCCGAGGATGGGGGCGAGGAAGGCGAAGAAGGCGCCGGTCTGGGCCAGGTAGGCGCCCAGGGTCGTCGTCTGGCCGGACTGGTTCATCACATAGGCCAGCGCGAGCACCGCCATCACGGTGACGATGGCCCACTTGAGCTCGTTGTAGGTCCGGCCGTAGGCCTTCAGCGCCCGCGCCGGGGACACCTTGAGCACGATGGCGGTGAGGATGCCGGCCAGGATCATCAGCGTGCCGGCGGCGGGCAGCCAGTTGAAGGTGTAGTTCGTCGAGGACAGCGGGGTGGCCGACCCGGGGCCGAACACGTGCAGCCCCGGCCAGGCGAAGACGAACGTCCACGGCTCCTTCGCCAGGAAGGTCTTGACCGCACCGATGTTCGCCAGCGCGAAGATCACGATGATGATCAGGTACGGGGCATAGGCCTTCAGCACCTCGCCACGGTTGTCCGGGACGGCGTCCCGACCGCCGCCACCGCGACCGCCACCGATGGCGGGGGCATGCGGGTCGCGCGGGCCCTGGGCGCCGGGGCGGTCGCCGAGCTCCTCGCCCGCGGTGGCACCCACCCCGCCGCTGGTTGCGCCGACGGTCGCGTGCGCCGGGCGGGCCAGGTCGGGGGACTCCGACGGGTGCCAGAACCGCAGCATGCCGACGATGGCGGCGGCCGCCACCAGCGCGGCGATGATGTCGGTCAGCGGCACGGAGACGAAGTTCGCCGCCACGAACTGCGCCACGGCGAAGGCGGCCCCGGCGACCAGCGCCACCGGCCACGTCTGGCGCAGGCCGCGCTTGCCGTCCACGACGAAGACGAGCACCAGGGGCACGATCACGGCGAGGATCGGCGTCTGCCGGCCGACCATGGCGCCCAGGTTGTCCACGGTCAGGCCCGGGTCGTCGTTCACGCCGGACGTCACCGTCGCCAGCGTCACGATCGGCGTGGCCAGCGCGCCGAAGGCGACCGGCGCGGTGTTGGCGATCAGCGCCACGGCCGCGGCCTTGAGGGGCGCGAAGCCCAGCGCCATCAGCATGACCACGGTGATGGCCACCGGCGTGCCGAATCCGGCCAGCGCCTCGAGCAGGGCGCCGAAGCAGAAGGCGATGATGATCGCCTGGATCCGCTGGTCGGGGCTGACCTTCTCGAACGATCGGCGCAGCACGTCGAAGTGCCCGGTCTCGACCGTGAGGTTGTAGACCCAGATCGCGTTGATGACGATCCAGAGGATCGGGAAGAACCCGAATGCGGCGCCCTCGGTGGCGCTCAGCAGCGCCTGGTCGACCGGCATGGAGTAGAGCACCGTGGCCACCAGGATGGCCACGACCAGCGAGATCAGCCCGGCGATCCAGGCCTTCATCTTCAGTGCGCCCAGCAGGACGAACAGGGTCACCAGGGGCAGGGCGGCACAGAGGGCGCTGAGGCCCAGTGAACCCGCTACGGGGTCCAGTACCTGTTCGAACATCGTCGTCTCACCTCATCGTGAGCAGGGGCGGTGCGGCATGGACAGGTGGTTCGGGGGCGGGTGGTTCCGGGGCGGGTGGTTCGGGGGCGGGTGGTTCGGGGGCAGAGCGTGGCGCGCTGGGTGGTCCAGCGCAAGACGCCGTCATCGTCCGGTGACCAGTGCTTTCGTCACCGGCCGGCCGGTCAGTGCTGGGGGCCCAGCGTGCTCACCGGAAGGCCGCGGATCGAGGCGTCCAGCACCTCGATGGTGTGCGCCAGACCGATCCGGGTGCCCTGCCGCTCCAGCGACGAGGCGACCTGCATCAGGCATCCCGGGTTGGCCGTGACCAGCACGTCGGCGCCGGTGGCCGCGATGTTGCGGGCCTTGCGGTCGCCCAGCTCCCGCGCCGGCTCGGGGTTCAGCACGTTCCAGATGCCCGCCGAACCGCAGCAGATCTCGCCCTCGGCGATCTCCTTGAGCTGCAGGCCGGGGATCTCGGTGAGCAGCGAGCGGGGCTGCGCCCGCACGCCCTGGGCGTGGGCCAGGTGGCAGGCGTCGTGGTAGGCGATGGTCACCTCCAGCGGGTGCCGGGGAGCGACCGAGCCGAGGTCGGCGAGCAGCTCGGAGACGTCGCGGACGGACGCCGCGAACCGCGTGGCCCGCTCGGCGTAGACCGGGTCGTCGGCCAGCAGCTCGGCGTACTCCTTCATGCTGGACCCGCACCCGGCCGCGTTGACCACGACGGTCTGCACGCCGGCGGTCTCGAAGGCGTCGATGGTGGCCCGGGCGAACTTCTCCGCCTCCTGCTGCCGGCCGTTGTGCACCGACAGCGCCCCGCAGCAGCCCTGCTTGCGGGGGATGACGACCTCGCAGCCCTCCGCGGCGAGCACCCGCGCGGTGGCGGCGTTGACCCCGGGGAAGAACTCGCCCTGCACGCAGCCGGTGAGCATCCCGACGACGGCGCGGCGCTCGCCGACGGCCGGCACCCGGGAGGGGAGCTTCTCCCGCCGCTCCAGGACCGGGGCCAGGCCCTCCATCGCCGCGAGCTTGGGGGCCAGCTTGTCGAGCAGGCCGCTGCGGCGCACCAGCTTCGGCAGGCCGGTGGCCTGGTAGGCCCGCAGCGGGCCGCGCACGGCCCGCAGCCGCCGCTTGTAGGGGAAGAGGGCGAAGATCGCCGTCCGCATGGCCTTGTCGCCGCGGCTGCGGTCGTGGTGCCGCTCGACCTGGGCGCGGGTCGTCTCGATCAGCCGGTCGTACTGCACCCCCGACGGGCACGCGGTGACGCAGGCCATGCAGCCCAGGCAGGCGTCGAAGTGCTGCACCATCGGGGCGTCCATCGGCTCGCCCTCGAGGCCGGACTTCATCAGGTAGATCCGCCCCCGCGGGCTGTCCATCTCCTCTCCCCAGAGGGTGTACGTCGGGCAGGTCGGCAGGCAGAAGCCGCAGTGCACGCACTCACCGATCAACTCGGCGGAC
>JAOPUQ010000040.1 GCA_025963425.1 Modestobacter sp.
GTCGGCGGCGGCCCGCGCGCGCAGGGCGGCGATCGCGGCCGCGGGATCGGCGGCGCCGTAGACGGCCGAGCCCGCGACGAAGACGTCGGCGCCGGCCTCGGCGGCCTGCTCGATGGTGTCGGCGTTGATGCCGCCGTCGACCTCGAGGAACAGCCGCAGGTGGCCGGCCTCGACCAGGCGGCGGGCCTCGCGGACCTTGGGCAGCACCTCGGGCATGAACGACTGCCCGCCGAAGCCGGGCTCGACGGTCATGACCAGCAGGGTGTCGAAGTCGGGCAGGACGTCGAGGTAGGCCTCCAGCGGGGTGCCCGGCTTGATGGCCAGCCCGGCCAGGGCACCGGCGGCCTTGAGGTCGCGGGCCACGGCGCGCGGGTCGGTGCAGGCCTCGGCGTGCACGGTGACGTTGCGGGCCCCGGCCTCGGCGTAGCCCGGCGCCCAGCGCTCGGGGTTCTCGATCATCAGGTGACAGTCCAGCGGGACCGGGCTGACCGCCTGGATCGCCTGGACGACCGGCAGGCCCAGGGTCAGGTTCGGCACGAAGTGCGCGTCCATCACGTCGACGTGCAGCCAGTCGGCGGTCGCGACCCGCTGGACCTCGTCGGCCAGGCGGGCGAAGTCCGCGGACAGCAGGCTGGGCGCGATCATCGGTTCCCGGGACACCCGGTGATCGTAGGTGGCGCCGGATCGTCATCCGACCGGCGACAGCGGGACGAGGACGATCACCGCGCGTGCGGGGGCCTCCAGCCTGCGGCCGTCATCAGGTCGACAGGCGCAGCAGCGGACCGGCGTCCGCCTCCAGCACCTTCGTGGACGGACCGCCCAGCACGGCGAGTGAGGCGATCGAACCGGGCGGCGGGTGCAACGGGTGCAGCGACAGGCGACCGACCAGCGCCTCGTGGCCGCGCCAGCGCAGCACCCGGGGCGGCGCCGACGGCGGGGAGACGACGAGCTCCTCCAGCGGCGATGCCAGCCCCTCCCCGGTGGCCTTCAGGACGGCCTCCTTCCGCGTCCAGTAGGTGGTGAACCCGTGCGCCCGGTCCTCACCCGCCGAACCGGCCAGTGCACCGCGCTCCTCCCCCGCGAGCGTGGCGCCGACAAGGAGGTCCAGTTCCGCCGGCTCGAGTTCCACGACCGCTTCGACATCCACGCCGATCGGTGTCCCGCGGGCCACGGCGACGACGACGCAGCTGCCCGAGTGCGCGACGGAGATGTGCAGGGCCGGCGCGGCCGGCAGCCACGGCTTGCCGTGCTGCCGGCCGCACCGGGCACAGCTGCGGTCGACCCGCAGCCGATCGGGCGGGGTACCGGTGGCCGACCCCAGGACGACCCGGGCGACCACCCAGGCCGCGGTCAGCCGCTGCCGGTCGGCGGGCAGGGCGAGCCTGGACCGCCGCTCCAGGTCGACGCTCCCGAGCAGCGCGTCGTGCTCCGGCCGGACGTCGTCCAGCCCGACCCACCACACCTGGCAGGCGCCGGGGAAGAGCGTCGGAACCGTGGTGGTGGCACGGTCGCCGGTCAACGGCTCACCGCCGGTGCTCCGTACCGCGTGGACGGGGTCGACGGGGCTCTTCCCGGGCGCCCTCGCGGGTCCGGCGCTGTCACCCTGAGCAGTCGCCTGCCAGAGCCTGCTCGACCTCGTCGAGCCGCTCGACGACCGCTATCCGGGCCCGGTCGGTAGGTGCACCGAATGCCTTCACCTCCCGGCCGGTGACCAGCAGGACGACGGCCTCCGACCGGTCCACCAGACCGCGTTCGATGGCGCGATCCAGCCCGGCCAGGGCGGCCGCGCCGGCGGGTTCAGCCCCCACGCCCGCCCGACCGGCCAACGTCTCGACCGCGCTCAGCAGCGCGCGCTCGGTGACCGCCACCATGCCTCCGCCGCTCTGGCGCACCGCGTCCAGCACGGCGTCCCCGATGGCCGGGCGCAGGACCGCGATGCCGTCGGCGGCCGTGGCGGCAGGGTCCAGTTCCGCCGGTCCGGCGGGCTCACCGAGCCAGGCGCGCACCAGGGGCTGACAGCGCTCGGCCTGGACCCCGATCAGCCGCGGTCGCCGCTCGGCCAGGCCACAGCTGACGAGTTCGGCGAAACCCTTGTCGAGGGCCACGAGCGTGGGGCCGTCCCCGACCGGGACGACCATCGCGTCCGGGACCCGACGGCCGAGCTGTTCCCACACCTCGAACGCGACGGTCTTCTTCGCCTCGATGGTGTACGGGTTGGCGCCGGTGTTGCGGTCGAGCCAGCCGAACGTGCGGGCTGCGCCCCGGGACAGGTCGACCGCGGCCGCGTACCCGGCACGCACCTGGAACACCCACGCGCCGGCCTGGGTCATCAGCCCGAGCTTCTCGCGCTGACAGTCGGCGGACACGAAGATGACGGCCCGCAGTCCGGCTGCCGCGGCGCCGAAGGAGGTGGCGACGGCGGCGTTTCCGGTGGAGGCGGTCGTGATCGTGTCCACCCCCCGCCGCAGCCCGTCCTCGATCACCAGGGCCGTGGCGCGGTCCTTGTTCGACGCGGTCGGGTTACGCGTCTCGTCCTTGATCCACAACTGCGGCATGCCCACCGCCTGGCGGAGGGCCGGGGCGGGCAGCAGCGGTGTGCCCCCGATCGGCAAGGGGTAACGCACCGGACCATCCGGCACCGGCAGCAACCCCCGGTACCGCCACATCGTGAAAGACGGTGGCCGGTCCTGCGGGATCAGCGCAGCGTCGTAGTCGTACTGCAGCCACTCGCATCCCGCTCGGGCGACCGACGTCGTCACGCTGCCCACGTCGTGGCCGCCCTCCGCACCGGGTGCCGGCGCATCTCGTGCTGACCGACGTGAACGTGCCCGAGGTGGACCTGCAACTCCCCCTCCGGGGCAGTTCGCCCCTCGCCTCCCGGTCGGCAGCTGAGCGCGGAACTGCTCATCCGTACCGGCGCAGCTCGTGGAAGAAGTCCTCGACCACGTGCAGCTGGCCGGAGCGCACCACCTCGTCGTAGACGAACTTGGCCGCCGCGAGGTCGAGCACGCCGAGGCCGAAGGGGGAGAACACCACCGTCCGGTCCGCGGGCACCGTCACCCGGCCGGCCATCACGTCGTCCAACGTCCCGTCCAGGAAGTCCCGGTTGCCGGTGAGCTGTTCGGCCAGGTGCGGGGAGGTGTTGGCCTTCAGGCAGTGCTCGACGTCGTCCACGATGTTGGTCGAGGCGAGCAGGATGTCCGGCTCGAGGTCGCGCAGCGACACGTGCAGCACCACCGGGGCGTGCTCGAACCACGACAGATCGCCGACGTGCGGCTGCCCGGCCACGGTGGCGAAGACCACCAGGTCGCTGGAGCGGATCAGCTGCTCGGGGCTCTCGTGCACCGTGACCCGGGCGGCGGTGCCCGACCGCTCCAGGTGACCGCGGAAGCCGGCCGCGCTGTCGGCGGACAGGTCGTGCACCCCGATCTCGTCGAACGACCAGCCGGTGCCGGCCAGGAAGGTGTGGATGTAGCGGGCGATCAGGCCCACCCCGAAGAACCCGACGCGCGTCGCCCGTGGCCGGCCGCGGCTGAGCCAGTCCGCCGCCAGCGCCGCCGACGCCGCCGTCCGGGTGGCGCTGATGATCGAGCTCTCCAGGCAGGCGAACGGGTAGCCGGTGTCGTGGTCGTTGAGGATCAGCACGGCCGAGGCCCTGGGGATCCCCGCGGCCACGTTCTCCGGAAAGCTGGAGATCCACTTCACGCCGTCCACCCGCACCTGCCCGCCGATCGAGGCGGGCAGCGCGATGATCCGGGCGGTCGGGCGGTCGGGGAAGCGCAGGAAGTAGGACGGCGGGTTCACCGAGTCCCCGGCGCCGTGCAGCCGGTAGGTGGCCTCGACGAGTTCCACGATCTCCTTCTCGCGCCCCTCCAGGGCCTGCTGGACCTGGCCACCGGGGATCACCGCGAACGACGGCACGGTCAGCTGTGGCTCCGCCGGGGAAGCCGGGACGGCGCTCATCGGGCGCTCACCTCGACCGTCGGCGAGCAGTCCGCCAGGCGCACCGCGTCGGCCAGCCCGACGAGCACCTCCCGCGGCCCCTCGTAGGCCTCCCTGCTGTGCGCGGTGCGGACGTTGTCCACGAGCATCAGGTCACCGGCCTGCCACGGCTCGCGCCTGGTGGTGGCCTCGTACACCTCGTTGAGCAGCTGCACGACGTCCTCGCCGATCGGGTCACCGTTGCCGTAGCGGGTGGTGAACGGCAGCCCGTCAGCCCCGAAGACGTCCACGAGGTACTCGCGCACCTCGGGGTCGATCGTCCACTCGCTGAGGAAGGCGATCTGGTTGAACCAGCAGCGCTGACCGCTGACCGGGTGACGCACCACGGCGCTGCGGCGCTGCCGGGTGCGGAGTCCGCCGTCGGGGTGCCACTCGGCGTCGATCGCGTGGGCGCGGCAGTAGCTGTCGATGGCGGCACGGTCCTCGGTGCCGAACGCCTCGGCCGGAGACGCCCCGATCTCGTCGTTGTAGTTCCGGATGAGCAGCCAGCCCTCCCGCTCGAACCGTCGCACCAGCTCCGGAGGCAGCGCCTCGAGCACGGTCGGCGAATCGGCCACCGCGGTCGCCCCGCCGGCGGTGGGCGCGCTGAGGCACGCGAAGAGCATCAGGCCGGGGAACTCGAGGGTGTAGCTGAGTTCGTGGTGCATGCACATCTGCTGGGTCGGCGGCCACTTCGTCGAGGCGTACACGCCCGCGGAGTAGCTCTCCCGGGGCGCGAAGGCCTCCCTCTCGGTCATCAGTCCGGTCGCCAGCCGCTGGAAGACGGCCGCCACCTCGGCCGGGTCGCGCAGCCCGAGCCCGCGGACGACGACCGAACCGTGTTCGGCGACGACTGCTCGAAGCGATTCCCGGTGCTCGGCGGCCCAGTTCGGCCCGTCACCGATGGCCTCGGTCCGCAGCACCGGAGGTCTGCCGTTGTGCAGGTCCACGGCCAGCAGGGACGCCGGGGATGAGGTCGACATCTGATGTCCTCTCAGTTGCTGCTCACGGTGAGGCGAACAGTTCGGCCGTGCGCAGCACGGCTTCTGCCGCCTCGGCCGGACGGGTGCGCAGGAAGTGGTGACCGCCGTCGGCGAGTTCGTGCAGGTCGACGTGCTCGGCGAGGAACTGCCAGTCACGGAACCGGCGGCCGGACTCCGCCGTGATCGGGTCGTCGCCGGCGACGACGACGGTGACCGGCGCGGACAGCTTGTCCGCCGGCGGGGAGTCCAGGGCGTCGGCGAGGTACCGGTGGGCGGACAGGCAGTCGTGCCGGAAGGCGGCACCGACGAGTTCGGCACGCTGATCATCCAGCTCCCCGAGCCCGGCGAAGGCGCTGTCCGCGCTCAGCCCCGCGGCGAGCTCGGCATCGCTGCGTCCGGTCAGCTCGGTGATGGCGCGGCGTCGGTCGGTGGCGGTCCCGGGGAGCTGCGCGCCGAGGAACACCCGCTGGACGTCCACCCCGCGCTGCTGCAGTTCCCGGGCCGTCTCCAGGGCGAAGGCGGCACCCGCGGAATGCCCCCACAGCAGGATCCTGGTCAGGCGCCGCCGGCTGATCTCGTCGACGACCTGCTCCACCACCTGCGCCAGCGGCGCAAACGGCTCCCGCTCGGCAGCCACGTCGTGACCGGGCAGCTCGACGGCGTGGACGGCCAGGCCGCTCCCCCGCAGTGCGCGGGCCATCGGCTGGAAGTTCACCGCGTTGCCGCCGGCGTACGGGAAACAGACCAGGTTCCCGGCCTGCCCGCCGTCCGACCCCGACAGCGACTGCAGCAGCCCGCTGCGCGGCTCGGACCTGCCGTCGACCAGCTCGGCCAGGTCGGCCAGCACGGGGTGACGGGTGAGGTCCTTGAGGGACACCACCCGGTCCACGGTGACCGCCAGCTTCACCGCCAGCAACGACGTGCCACCCCGGTCGAAGAAGTGGTCCCGCCGGCGGCTCTGGTCCCGCGGGCCGCCGAGGACCTTCGCCCCCGCGGCCGCGTGCCACTGCGCGGTAGGGGTGGGCGGCGCGGATGGGTCCTCGGCGGCGACGGGCGCCCGGGC